>CAYZMI010000058.1:0-3397 GCA_964479475.1 uncultured Rhodospirillaceae bacterium
ATTATGAAATTTGCTAGGACATTAATTATTGCCGCATTGCCGTTAGCACTTGCTGTTGGCTGTGAGACGCCCGTAAAGGATAACAGTAAGATGGTAGAGCAGGCGAATAAGACCGCTATGTCGGCAGAAAGCGCTGCAAAGCGGGCTGCAGCTGCGGCGCAGGCGGCGGCTGCCGCGGCGGCGAAGGCTGCGCGGGCTGCTGAGGCTGCTGCTGCGGAAGCTAAAGCTGCTGGAGCAGAAGCTAGAGCTGCGGGTGATAAGGCCGATAGAGTATTCCGAAAAGGTATGCGGAAATAGTCCTAAACGATATTTGAATTGGGAAAACGGGGTCGGGAGTTGGGCGCCGTTTTCTTTTAACTTTTCCAAGACCTAATTTTATTTAGTGGAGAATGGAAACGGGAATACCACTACGTTTCTTTACAATGGAATTAACCACTTTCCAGTTTACTTTATCGATCAATTCACCTGCGGCTTGTGATATGTGATAGGCTACTTCAGGTATTGTAGCCGGCGTCAGTTTTCCGGTTTCTTCGAGTTCGTAATTTTGTTTCAAATTAGGGTGTACCTCGAGCATAAGCTGTCCCAGATGCCAACCTAGTTTCACCTCTTGGCTGACCACAGTGACTTTTGTTCCAACGGGTATTTGCGGAAACAAAGTTTGGATGTCCTCTGGATACATTCTGACACAGCCATGGCTCACGCGCCGGCCGACCCCCCAGGGATTATTGGTCCCATGTATCAAATAAGATTGCCATCCTAAATAAATTGCGTAACGGCCAAGAGGATTGTCAGGCCCAGGCCGAACAATGGCAGGAAGTGTCGGATCGTCTTTCTGAACTGATTTCGGGACGAACCAGGTTGGATTACGTTTTTTCTGTATAACAGTCGTTTCGCCGAGTGGTGTATCCCAGGCATCCTGACCAGTACCAATTGGGAAGGATTCGGCAAGGCCACCATTTTCAGGAAAATAATATAGCCGTTGATCTACCAAATTTAGCAAAAGGCCCTGCCGAGGCCCGGCGGGAATTAAGTGGGCAGTAGGCAGCACGACTTTAGTGCCGTCCCCAGGAATCCAAGGGTCAATGCCGGGATTAGCTGCAACAATTTCGACATAACCCAACTTATTTATACGGGCTAGATCAAGTAGAGTGTCTTCTTGTTTTGTGACATGGTATTGCAACTCACCAATGATATCTGGGTAGCGTGTGATTTTGTTTAAGTGCTTCGCGGTTTCGGCTGATCGTGGGGTTGATAAAAATAGAAGCGCTGCGGCTATGCCTGAACATACCTCGCGTCTACTGGGGTTGGTGCGGCTCATATCGCGAATTTCCCGCCTTCGAGATTTATCGATGTATTAAAAATTAAATTGTTGGATATTGAAAATCCAATAAAAAACATTTTTAATTCATTTTGTTAGAACTTTCTGAAATTGGTGTATAATCGTAACAAGAGCTTCCGGTTCTGTTAAATAACCACCAACCTATAGAAATAATCAATCATACAGAAACACTGAATTTGAATAAATTGGAGCGTGACAACTCCCTTTCAGTCAATTATGAGCAGGCATGGAACGTCACTCTGTACACTTTCTGTGTTGAATATTGTAAAAGAAATTGGGTAGATCAAATGAAGCGCATCATTATCGGTATTACCGGCGCGACCGGGACAATTTACGGTTGGCGGTTAATGGAAATGCTGCGCAATGAAGGCGATACAGAAATTCATTTGGTTATGAGCCAATCGGCAAAGCTAACATTAAAAATGGAACATGATGTCAGCATCGATTATATCAACTCGCTAGCCCACGAAGTACATCAGCCTGGGAATATTGGAGCTTCGATTTCATCGGGTTCATTTCATAGTGCTGGAATGATCATTGCGCCGTGCTCCATCAAAACCATGTCCAACATTGCGATGGGTAATACCGGCGATCTAATAAGCCGCGCGGCAGACGTGATATTGAAAGAACGCAGACGATTGATTGTTGCCATTCGCGAGACACCTTTGCATGCTGGCCATCTGGAAAATCTGATCAAGTTGGCCAATTTAGGTGCCGTAATTTTCCCCCCCGTACCCGCATTTTACAATCGGCCCTCTACACTACAGGAGATCGTCGATCAAAGCTGTATGCGCATACTCGATCAGCTGGACGTACATGTTGAAAGCGCTCCACGTTGGGGCGAGGAGGGTGGTGTGCCAGCAGTTGGGCAAAGTATCGAAGGCGGCAAGGCCTAGTCAGGAATTTAGAGCTAAAGAATCCCTGAAGATATAGTTAAGAGTTTATAGGGTTTTCATCTTCAAAATCTCGATTTTCCACCTTAATTGCATAATCAACTTTGGATCGGGCATCAGCGTCATAGACGCTATCAGGATAAAAGTCTCTAAAGTCCTTTGCCATGCGATCGAACGGAAAATCTGACCAAATGCCGTGATCGGCAACATAGTCCATGTGTAACCGGCCTTTTGCGTCATACTGTTGAAATAAAGCGTTTTTTTGGCCGTCGAATTCGGTGGGGAGAACATCGAATTTGTTGCACAATTCAATATTGAATGCCGGGGCAGCTTTGACCCATTGGCCGTCGATATGGAGTACCGCGTAACCGTGATGAAGAAACAAATCCTTCCCCCCCATCATCCGCCGCAACCGTTCCGTGCACAGGTGGTTTACAACATCGGCAAGCCCAATGGCCGCGGGGATCCCAGTTGCACGGGCACATGCGATTAGTAAGTTGGCTTTAGGCAGGCAAAACCCTGCTTTTACCCCAAGAACACTACTTGCCTTGTAGGTAGTACAGTCCAAACTGATGGAGTAGGGATCATAGCGGATATCATCTCGCACCGCGTAAAAAAGCCGAACCGCTTTAGTTTTAGCGTCTATTGCATCAGCTATAGCGGAAAACGCAAATTCCCGTACTTCTCCGACATCAAAATCAAAAAATTCTGTGGGCTCCAAATATATTGGGCCGACATTGGGATATCCAGTTCCTACGTAGTCCATGATCAAGTATTACGGTTGTAATGCATCTTCTATCGCTAACCCTATCGATAACAATTTCTGGTCTTCCATTGTTTCCCCTACAACCATTAGCCCGGTCGGTGGCTCTCCCTCCAGGTGCATCGGTATTGACAGGGCACACCTGTCCAGAAAATTAAAACAAAAGGTATTGCGCAGCATCAAGATGTTAGATGATGTATATAAGCCCTCGTCAGCATTCAAATCTTTTATTGGCGGAGCTACCAAAGGGGTAGTTGGCATAACTACAGCGTCAAAGTTTGCTGTAATTGTGTTTGACCGTTCGATAATATCTTCCCGTGCGCGGAGGACATCGAAATAGTCGGCCGCATCCATTTGTTTGACGCGTAGAATTCGCGATGCTACTCGTGGGTCGTAGTCCTG
>CAYZMI010000058.1:3497-14290 GCA_964479475.1 uncultured Rhodospirillaceae bacterium
GCGTCCAATATAGCACAACATTCTACCGTAGGGGCCAATGGTCCAATGGAATCAAGTGAATGCGATAAAGGGTAAACGCCCTTTCTCGAAATTCGGCACGCGGTTGGTTTAAATCCAGTAATGCCACAGAGTGCAGATGGAATGCGAACTGAGCCCCCGGTGTCGGTGCCAATCGCTGCTACAGCCATTTTATCCGTTACAGAAACAGCTGCACCTGAGGAGGAACCGCCGGGTATTCGGCCTATTTTCCGATCCCATGGGTTTCGCGGCGTATCGTAATGCGGATTCAATCCCAAACCTGAGTACGCGAACTCTGTCATGTTTGTGCGCCCTATAATAATGGCTCCAGCGCGTCGCAGTCTTTGAATTACGGGAGCATCTACGACCGCAGGTGGCGCACTTTGCAGAAGTTTAGAACCTGCAGTAGTTACATCACCAGCAATATCAAATAGGTCTTTAACTGTGATGGGTAATCCGGCGATGGGGGATATTGCAATATTTAATTTTCTTGAGCTATCAAAATTGTCCGCTGTAGCGCGCGCTAATTCTGCATGAACCTTAAGCATAGTACGGATGCCTTCGCCGTCCTTATCTTCAATTTTTGCAAGGGCTTCATTAACCAAATTTCGGCTTTGGGTTCGTCCGCTACACAGCTCCTGGGAAAGCTCCTTAATTGATTTTAGTGAGGAGGTCATCATAAGGAGCCGTTATCCTGTGGTGCTCATCATCAATGTTTGTGAAAACATGCCGTTCGCAATTCTAGTCGTCAACCGTAGTTGGCAGGTTGCAGTAATACGCATCAGGATGTAGACCGTTCGACTTGAGCCATCATTACTCCTCTAGCATTCTGACCGTCAGGACATCTGCGTTGACATCCACTTCGGATCAAATAACCAGAAAACCACCAATAAACTTGCGGCCAATTTTATTGGTCGTCATACCCTTTGGACTTGGATACTACCTGTCTTACCTTTACCGCACCGTCAATATCGTGATTGCAAAACCTCTCGCGATGGATTTATCACTGACAGCTGCGGATTTGGGTTTTTTAACTAGTGTTTATTTTTTCGTGTTTGCTCTTTTCCAAACGCCATTAGGAATTTTACTAGATAAATACGGCCCCAAAAATGTTCAAGTAGTGCTGCTAATTTTTGCTGCGGTTGGGGCTTTATTATTTGCGACAAGTACGAGCTTTCTCGTTTTATCACTGGCAAGAGGTATCATTGGGCTTGGAGTGTCGGGCTGTCTCATGGCGGCGATTAAGGCAAACGTAAATTGGTTTCCCAAAGAGCGGTTGTCATTAGTCAACGGTTGGACGGCGACATTTGGAACACTTGGCGCCTTGTCAGGAACTATCCCGGTGGAAGTTTTATACGATGAATTTGGCTGGCGCAGAATATTTATAATTTTGTCAATAATTACGATTTGTGTCGTTTTCTTAATAATTTTCTTCGTTCCTAAAAATGAGAAAGAACAAAGTGAGCAAGGTAAAGTCTCGTATACAATGCAGTCGCAGTTTCGAGACTTGGGGGAAATATACAAAAACCCATTTTTTTGGCGAATGGGTGTAATCGGGTTCATCCACAATTCAGTGTTTCTCTCGTATCAGGCGCTTTGGATGGGCCCGTGGCTCCGAGACGTTGCGGGTATGTCGCTCCCAATGGTTGCTCAGACCTTATTTTGGTTCAACGTGGGTATGCTAATGGGCGTTCTTTGTATCGGCACGTTGGCAGATCGTCTGCAAAGGATTGGTGTCGACACATATATTGTTATGGGCGTCGGGATCGCAATGTCGATTTTCATCCAATGTTTATTGGCGATGGAGCAAACCTCTGTTGCCGTTTACCTATGTTTTGGATTTGGATTTTTTGGATCGTCTCCACTTTTGATTTGGTCGATATTCGGACAGCGTTTTCCTGCTCATTTGGTGGGTAAGGTAAATACAGCACAAAACATGTTGTCATTTATTGGTGCATTTTTAGTGCAATGGGGTGTCGGTGCGGTTATTGGTTTCTGGCCAGAAAGACCGGGCGGTTATTATGACCCTGTTGGTCACCAAACTGCTTTGGTATTGGCCATTACAATTGAGCTCGCCGCCTTCCTATTCTTTTTGATACCATCACGCCGAAGACTCTAAATTCTAAATACAAAGGACAGGTGCTGCTATTGTCAGATAAGATAATTGATCCACGCGCTTATCCGGACCGGCCCTATGTGGGCGTGGGCGTCGTGGTATTTCGTGGTAACCACGTCTTACTGGCAAAACGTGGTAAGCAGCCCCGACGGTTCACTTGGAGTATCCCAGGCGGAGCTCAAGAAATTAATGAGACAATCAGAGATGCCGCTATCCGGGAGGTAAGAGAGGAAACCGGACTAGAAATTAAAATTTTGGGCCTGGTTGACGTCGTGGATAGTATAAATCGGGACGACAACGGTCGTACCCAGTTTCACTATACATTAGTAGATTTTTTTGCTGAGTGGGAAAGCGGTAAACCTGTCGCAGGGGATGACGTAGTTGATGTAAAGTGGGTGCCGCTTGAAATGTTGGAGAGTTATGATCTTAGGCAACTAACTTTAGATGTGATTAGGTTGGCTGCTGAAAGGAGGCGGGCATTTGCAAGCTCTTAGCCTGATCGCTCACAAATGTTTGGCAAACAGTAACCTAAAAATAAATTTCCAAATTCAAAGTTGGAACTCTAATTAACGGTTTTTGAACTCAACAGATAAATATTCCGAACCAATATTCATCAAAGGGTTTAATATAGATTAATGGGAATTCTTGTGTTGCATAGGGCTGATTTGCTGGTGTCATTCGAAATTTTGGTTGATATAAATTGCCATGTAATTGGAGGGTTCTCTGAAATTAAAGAGGACTTTTCTGCTTCCGCCTGATCTAGAATTTTTTATCTACTTATTAGCGCTGATCAAGAATTTAAATTTTGAATCGAGCGTGTGGTAGCTTGCATGGAATGGCCCTGGTATGACTGTGGTGATGCCATTCTTCAGCTTGGCTTGATAATATGAGGCGGCGGGTATGCTCAAAACTGGTAACGAACATTTGGAAAGTCTTCGTGATGGCCGTCGCGTCTATATTGGTGGTGAATTGGTAGATGACGTAACGGGTCATCCTGCATTTAGAAACGGAGCCGCTTCTTTTGCAATGATTTATGACCGAAAAGCGGCTCCCGAAAACCGTGAAATTATGTCCTTCGAAGAAGGTGGTGAACGCTTCAGCACTTATTTTTTGATGCCTAAGACACAAGACGATCTTGTCAGGCGAATGGAGACCCACCGCCGTATAGCTGAATGGTCACACGGTCTGCTTGGGAGATCTCCGGATCACGTGACCAGCTTTGTAACTGGGCTTGCGATGAAACCTGAGATGTTTGACGATGTCCAGCAGGGGTTCGGTGACAATATTGTCAATTATTACAACTACATGCGTGCCAACGATATATTTGCAACCTACACTGTATTGCCGCCGCAGGGCGCTCGCAAACCAGAAATGTATGAACGAGAAGGAATGACTGTCCCAACGCTAAGAGTGACAGATGAAGACGATGTCGGGGTAACACTGAACGGTATGAAAATGCTTGGGACTTCTGCCGTATACAGCAATGAAACTTGGGTGGGAAATCTCCTGCCACTCGCTCCCAACCAAGTAAAGGAGTCCATTACCTGTGCCGTGCCACTAAATGCACCTGGCATCACAATGTGGGCTCGTAAGCCATTCGAAAAATATGCCGTCAGCGAATTTGACAATCCTTTGGCTTGGCGCTTCGACGAAACGGATTCGATGGTAATTTTCGAAGACGTCAAAGTGCCTTGGGAAAAAGTGTTTATCCACGATGATGCGGAAATGTCTCGGGGAATTTATGTTCAGTCGCCTTCTCATTCTATGGGTAATCATCAATCCAACGTCCGTTATCTTGAAAAATTAAAGTTTCTTGTTGGCCTCGCCCATAAAATCGTCGAAACAAATGGGGTCGGCCACATACCCGCGGTTCAAAGCGTTTTGGGACAATTGGCCGCATATCAGGCCGGACTGGAAGCGATGATCCAAGGTCAGATCCAAAATTCAGAAGTAGTGGTCCCGGGTTACGTCAACGTTAACCGTCGATATATGTATGCAGCTCTACATTGGTGCACGACCATGTATTCGCAGATTTGCGATATTATCAGAGAACTTATGGGTGGCGGTCCATTTCAAATGCCGGCGGACATCTCTGTTGTAAATGATCCGGGTATGCGCAAAACATTCGAAGAATATTGGTCGGTGCCTGGGCAATCAGCGCTTGCACGCATGAAGTTGTTTAAGCTCGCTTGGGATTTGTTAGGATCTGAATTTGCAGGTAGGCATATTCAGTACGAAAAATTTTACGCTGGCCCCGGATTTGTAGTAACGAACTATAGCTATCTTAATGCGCCTTGGGATGAGCTCGACGGGATTGTTGACAATATTCTTGATAGTTACGATGTTCCCAATGACGCAAAAATAAGAACAAGGTCTTCTGATTAATAAGGTGCCATCGGGAATGGGTGCGCTCCTGTCATGTGGTCACCCGAAACATTAATATTTATTACTGTGGTGTTTTTAATCGCCGGCGTTGTTAAAGGCGTCGTGGGAATGGGTTTGCCGACAGTATCAGTTGCTTTGTTGGCGATTTTGTTTACGCCCACAGAAGCTATTTCTCTGATGTTGCTGCCATCGTTGATTACTAATATTTGGCAGGCGTTAGTAGGCGGTCACTTCTTAGTATTATTACGAAGATTATGGACTTTACTCCTCCTAGTTTGCACAGGAGTTTGGTTGGGTACAGTTGTACTTGTTGGCACAGATTCCGGTACAATTTCTGTTTGTTTGGGCTTAATTCTTTTAATTTATGGGTTTGTGGGATTATTTCTGCCCCAATTACCTCCGCCCAATAAGCACGAATTATGGTTATCACCGTTTATTGGATTGTTAAACGGTATCCTCACTGGGGTAACCGGTACCTTCGTTATTCCCGCAATACCCTACCTTCAAGCTATGAGAATGGACCGAATTTTATTGGTTCAGGCGATGGGAATTCTCTTCACGGTTTCTACGGTTGCTCTCGCGGTTGCACTTTCAGGACACAATTTACTGCCAGAAGATCTTGGTATCGTGTCTGCCGTATCCTTAGTTACAGCTGCAATAGGTATGGCGTGCGGACAAAAAATAAGAAAAATAATTTCAGAATCAATATTTCGGAAGTCTGTGCTCACCAGTTTGTCTATATTAGGTGCTTATCTGTGTTTACGGTTCTTCATTTAATCCTAGAACTTATATACGGATTGAACCCTTTTAAACTTTCTGATTTTCTGGACAAAACTATCTTGATCTTTCAGGTATTAATTTGATGTTTACTCATAGCGAAGTGCTGCGATTTTTTCCGACTTTGATTTGGTCTAACCAAATTGAAGACGCTAAGTGCATTCCGATGAATACTAAATTCCGTAAAAAGCTGGAAGACCTGGTTTCAGCATCTCCCGACCCTGAATATTCGGGAATGTGGCAAACCGATCATGATCTCCATACCCTTCCGGAACTAGAAGAACTAAACGACTATATTATGAATGCAACGGAGAAGGTCATAGAGTTTTTAGAATTAAAACAAGGTGCGGCCGAAATCACGGGTTCTTGGGCTAATATTAGCCCCTCCGGCATCAGCCACCGATCGCACATGCACGCCAACAACTTTTTGAGTGGTGTTTACTACGTCTCGGTACCACGCGGCGGAGACCGGATCACATTTCATGATCCGCGCGCGCAAATACACATCGTGGCACCACCAGTGGAAAATATAAATGGATATAACTCCGAATACGTAAATTTGGAAGTTCGTGAAGGTATGCTCATTCTGTTCCCAGCTTGGTTGGTTCATTCGGTGCCCGCAAATTCAGCTGATGAAATTCGTATCAGTATTGCCTTTAATATCAATTTTTCAGATTTTACAAAGATTGTTAGCCCTCCAGTCTGGGAGCCCAATTTGCCAACACGTCCCGACCGAGATTGACGGCGTGATTTTGATCTGTCCGCCATGTGGCCATTTAAATCTAAAACTACAAACTAGGAAATGCAAATGAGGGGATTAAAGGGAAAAATTGTCGTCGTAACTGGAGCGGCTTCCGGAATTGGGCGAGCAATTACTCTGCGGTTGGCAGAAGAAGGGGCTCGACCAGTTATTTTCGATATCGACAAGGCTGGTGCGGAAGGGGTTGTTAAAGAGATAATAGGGGCGGGCCAAATAGGGCATGTTAGACACTGCGACATCACGGATTATGAAGCCGTTAAAAAGGCCGTCGTTTCTACCGAGCAAGAGTTGGGTCCAATTGATTGTTTGGTTAATAATGCAGGTTGGGATATGCCAATTAACTTTCTCGATACCGAACCAGAGTTCTGGGAGAAAGTGATCGCAATCAATCTAATGGGGCCTATCCATCTCCACCATACTGTCGTCCAAAATATGGCTAAGCGCGGAGTCGGTTGTGTTGTGAATATTTCCTCCGACGCCGGACGGGTAGGTTCCTCTGGGGAGGCGGTATATTCGGCTTGCAAAGGGGGTGTAATAGCTTTCACTAAGACTTTGGCCCGGGAGCTAACACGGCGGGGTATTCGCTTGAATGTTATTTGTCCTGGACCCACCAACACACCATTATTTGACATTTGGAAAAATTCTTCTGGCGACGGTGAAAAACTTGCTGCTGGGTTGGAGCGCGCTATACCAATGAAGAGGCTCGGACGCCCTGATGATTACCCTGGTATCGTTGCATTTTTGCTTAGTGACGACGCCGCTTATATAACCGGTCAAACCATTTCCGTTTCGGGCGGGCTAACCATGCACGGATAATATACCATGACTGAAATTGCGGCTTATCAAGATATTTTGTACGAGGAACGAAATGGAACGGCCTGGATAAGCATTAATCGACCAAAGGTCTATAACGCATTTCGCGCACAGACCTGTGAAGAATTGACGCATGCTATTCGGCGCGGCGGGTGGAATAAAGGTGTTGGGGTAATCGTGCTCGGTGGCGTAGGGGATAAGGCCTTTTGTACTGGTGGTGACCAAACGGAACACGATGGAGATTATGGAGGTTCCGGAACAATCGGCCTTCCTATAGAAGACGTTCACAGTGCCATTCGGGACGTTCCGGTGCCGGTGATCGCACGCGTACAAGGATATTCTATTGGTGGTGGAAACGTGCTAGCGACACTGTGTGATTTCACTATCGCCTCAAAAAGTGCTGTATTCGGACAGGTGGGTCCCAAGGTGGGTTCAGTCGATCCCGGATGGGGAACAGCATATCTTGCTCGTGTAGTGGGTGAAAAACGAGCCCGGGAAATCTGGTATCTGTGTCGCCAATATACCGCGGAACAGGCTCTAGTCATGGGACTTGTTAATGCTGTTGTGCCCGACTACGAGCTAGACGCTGAAATAGAGCGCTGGTGTTCCGAAATTTTGGAGAAAAGCCCCACCGCGATCGCTATTGCCAAACGATCCTTTAATGCTGATAGCGAAAATATTCGTGCCATAGGTGCCCTTGGTTTCGAAGCGCTGTCATTGTTTTACGGAACCGATGAATCTAAAGAGGGTGGCGATGCTTTTCGCGAAAAAAGGAAACCAAATTTTCGCGGCAAACGTAGGTAGAGCATGGCGGGACCACTCACAGGCGTTCGTGTCCTTGACCTGAGTTCTGTTGTTCTCGGCCCCTTGGCCACTCAAATATTAGGGGATTGGGGTGCCAATGTCATAAAAGTGGAGGGACCTGAAGGGGACACTACACGCTCCACTGGACCTGGCCGATCGGATGATATGGCAGCTATATTCATGGGTCTAAATCGTAACAAGCGTTCTTTGGTGCTCGATTTAAAACAACAATCGGCCTGTGAAGCTCTTTGGCGGTTGATAGATACTGCCGATGTTTTTCTTCATTCGATCCGACCCCAGAAAATTGCCAAGCTCGGCTTTAGTCATCAGGAAGTACTCGCTCACAATGATCGGATTGTCTACGCGGGAATACATGGTTATGGGTCTGACGGCCCGTACGCTGGTTTTCCAGCCTATGATGACGTGATTCAAGGACAAAGCGGGTCCGCTCACCTTATGGAGAAACTCACCGGTGAACCTCGTTATTTTCCAACCATTTTGGCCGACAAAACCTGTGGCCTTGTTGCCGCGAATTCCGTGATGGCAGCACTATTGGAACGGGAGCGATCTGGCCTTGGCCAATTCGTTGAAATTCCAATGTTTGAGACTATGGTCGCATATAATATGACCGAGCATCTTTATGGCTATACTTTCGATCCGCCTATAGAACCCATGGGTTATCCTAGGGTACTTGCGCCTTGGCGCCGGCCATATAAAACCAAGGACGGTTACATTTGTATGTTGGCTTATGTCGATGTTCAGTGGCAAAGATTTTGGGATGAAGTGGGACGTCCGGAACTTGTAAACGACTTGCGGTTTAATACACTTTCTAACCGTAGCGATAATATTGCTGAGTTATATAAAATAGCTGGTTCCTGTCTCGAAGGCCGAAAAACAGAAGATTGGATTGCGAAATTCAAAGAACTGGATATTCCATGCGCGATGATCACTGAGATCGAGGACTTATTCGACGATCCGCATCTAAAAGCGGTTGGCTATTTTAAGAATATGAAACACCCCACCGAAGGCAACATAGTCGTGCCAGATAATCCAGTCAGTTTCAGCCGTACTAAAGCGTCAGTCGAAATGTTACCGCCTAAATTAGGCCAACACAGCATTGAAATTTTACGGGAGGCCGGTTTGGAAGATGATTTGATCGATGGGTTGCTAAAAAGCCATGCAACGTATGACGGACAGGTGCAGTCCAGTGGATAATAAAACGAGAATTGTTGGAATAGGATTTTATTGGGATGATCTCAATGTTGGCCAAAAATTTAAAACACTCAACCGAACAATTACGGAATCTGATATTGTAAATTTTATCGGCGTGACAGGAATGGTGGAAACCCTATTTACAGATTTATCCTTCGGTGACCACGGCGGTGGCTTGATGAGTGGGCGCGTTGCGCCAGCGGCACTTTCCTACACAATAATCGAAGGCCTATTGTGCCAATCGACGATGCAGACGACAGGACTAGCGCTTCTAGAGGTCCACAAGAAGGTTTTAAAACCTGTTTTCGTCGGCGACACTATCCATGCCGAAGTAGAAGTTTCCGCGGTGCGACCGACCAGGAAAGGAAACCGAGGTATTGTTACAACGAAGAACGATGTGCTGAATCAAGATGGGGACATTGTGATCACTTATGAGGCCGTTCGCATGATGGCGGGTTCGCCGAATAAGGAAGAGTGAGCGACTGAAATTATGACAATTAGCCTCGGTTATTTATTACCTACACGCGAGCGTATCATGGTTGGTGCGCACGGAACCGACGAAATATTGAAACTCGGCGATAAAGCAGAAGAGGTGGGACTTGATTCTGTTTGGATCGGCGATTCTCTTTTAGCTAAACCACGTCATGAACCACTAACATTGATCGCAGCCATCGCTGGTCGCACTCGGAAAATTAAGATGGGTACAGCCGTATTATTGCCCATGTTGCGAAATCCAGTACTTCTTGCACATCAAATAGCAACTCTCGACCAAATTAGCCATGGCCGTTTCATCATGGGTATTGGCACCGCGCGAGACGTGCCCGCAATTCAAAACGAGTTCAAGGCGGCTGGTGTTCCGTTTGAAAAACGCATAGGAACAATGTTGGAAAGTATGAGGTTGTGTCGCGCTCTTTGGACTGAGGGGTCTGTAAATTGGCGAGGCCGGTGGGATGTGTCAGATGCAGAGCTGGCACCCACACCTTATACCAAGGGCGGTCCACATATTTGGAGTGGTGGTGGTGTTGAAGCTGCACTCAAACGTTCGGCACGCTATTTCGATGGTTGGTTTCCCTCTGGGCCAGGTGGCGGTGAAGAATGGAGTAAAAGTTGGTCGCAATTGAAAGAATTTGCTTTGGAAGCGGGTAGGGATCCATCTCATATTGTCGGCGCAGCATATGTGACAGTCTCCATTAAAGACGATGTGTCTAGCGCGGAAGCAGAACTCAATCATTATTTGGAAAGCTATTATAATCTTCCTGCCGAACAAATTCGTAACCAACAATATTGTTTTGCCGGAGAGATGTCGGCAGCGACATCTTGGGTTCAAAAATTTGTTGACGGCGGTGCTAGCCATATGTGTTTGCGATTTACGGGTAGTGACGATGAGCGCCAGATGGAGGCTCTCGCTTCATTACGAGAACGACTTACATAGAGAAAATAAGTTGTAAATTGGACCATCGACGGATAGCTCCAAACCACATTTTCATCATATGAAAGTTAGCTGATAGGAGATTAACGCAAAATCAATGCGGTAGTTAAATGGTGCCGCTGGCGTGAATTGAACACGCGACCCCACCCTTCTGCGGTTATTGCCTTTCGACTAGCGAGCGAAGCTCGCCTTAACCGTTGGACTTTCCCTTGACCATAAAACCAAAATGTTTGGTTCTTTAGGTCCCCACCGTCAAGTCTCTGCACCTTCTGCTTTCGCAGCTTGGCTCAGGATTGCCTTAGAACGTGTTCCGTAGGTTTCCCTGAGTTTGATGGGTTTTCATTTCAGTCTTTCGGCTGAAAGAGGCAAGATTTTACCAAGGGTGTGCTCTACCCCTGAGCTACAGCGGCACTACAACGATTGATATCAGAAATTTTCGTTCATTCAACTTCTTTATATTATTTATTATGGTGAAAATG
>CAYZMI010000059.1:0-4179 GCA_964479475.1 uncultured Rhodospirillaceae bacterium
CGCTTGGTGCGGATGACATGATCCGGCGTCACTGTTCCCTGCTGGCTGTATCGCGAAAGTTCTTCACCATCGACAAAAGCTCGGATAGCCTCATTGGTTCGGAATGTCATTACCATCCGTTTAATTACGTCTCCGGTTTTCTGGGCGCATAGACCACGCAAAATTGGTGCAATGGCAGCAACTGAGGCGAGTTTAGTCGGAAGGTTAACCGAAATCATGGAACGGCAGCGGCTGGCCTTTATCTGATCTTCCGCTAAAGTAACTAGCTCGATCATCCGTTCATAGGCTTCACGCGATGTTTCACCAAAAGTGAAAATCCCGTGCTTCAATAATATCAATCCTTCTACATTAGGATCTGCCTCGAAAATTTCCTTTGCTTTTTTCGCAAGAGCGAAGCCCGGCATGATATAGGGCACATAACCCATACGGTTGCCGTATACCGCCTGGCAAATTTCATCGCCGCCTTCTTGATCAGTCAGTGCCAACACCGCATTGGCGTGGGTGTGATCAACGAATTTGTGCGGCAAAAACGCGTGAAGCAAGGTTTCCACTGACGGGTTAGGTGCCAACGCATTAAGCAAATTTATCCGCTGAGCGTTGACCATGTCTTCATCGGTCAGAGCATCCAAGGAGGCTAACTGGCGAATTGGCGCGAGTTTTACTGCTGGCAGACCAGGAGGTTCGATGTCACCCAAATCCCAACCGCTGCCCTTGACACACAGCACATCGGTATCTTCACCCAACATATCTAGCATAACCGTTTTTACGGACGTATTGCCACCGCCATGCAATACCAGTCGAGGTTCATTGCCTAGTAGACGAGACGTGTAAACCCGCAAAGCAACATCGCGATTGACGGTGTCTGAAACAAATTGATCAACATAATATTCAGCATCAGAATCGGACCAAAGATTATCCATCGCATTTGCTCCTGATGATTAAGAATTAAGTCAATCTTCGTTCTGGGTAGAGGTTAAGCAACCCCTCCGCAGAGGCATCACAGATGCCACGTTCTGTTATCAAACCAGTCACCAGCCGAGCCGGGGTTACGTCAAATGAAAAATTTGCAGCGGTACTTTCAGCGGGCATCACGCAAACTGTTTCGACGTTACCCGCCTCGGTTAGCCCAGTAACCGTCTTTACTTCCTCCTGGTCGCGCTCCTCGAGAGGAATCTCATTTCCATCAGATATATTCCAGTCGATTGTCGGTCCAGGCAACGCAACGTAAAACGGCACGTCATTGTCTACCGCGGCCAATGCTTTCAAATAGGTGCCTATTTTATTTGCCACATCTCCATTAGCTGTCGTTCGATCAGTCCCGGTGATCAGAAAATCCACCCTACCCTGTTTCATTAAATGACCACCGGCATTGTCGACGATCACAGTATGCTCAATACCGTGGCCGCCAAGTTCCCATGCCGTCAAGCCTGCCCCTTGATTGCGTGGGCGAGTCTCGTCTACCCAAACGTGTACTGGGATGCCCTCATCATGGGCCAAATAAATCGGCGCCGTTGCGGTCCCCCAGTCGACGGTTGCAAGCCATCCGGCGTTGCAATGTGTCATGATTTGAACCGGTTGGGACTTACCGTTATTTTTAAAAGCTTCTCGGATCAGTCCGACACCGTGATCCCCAATGGCCCGGCAAATCTCCACATCTTCATCACAAATTTCCGCTGCACGGTTGTAAGCTGCTTCCATTCGATCGGCAGGTTCTAGCGACATCAATTTTGCACGCATTTCATCTAACGCCCAACGTAAATTCACGGCAGTTGGGCGAGTTGAAATCAAATGGTCATAGGCTTGGGCCAACGCCTCATCGGAATCATCTTGCCGTGCAGCCAGACACATCCCATAGGCCGCGGTCGCACCTAATAAGGGAGCACCTCGTACCTGCATGGTTGAAATTGCAAGTGCTACTTCTTGATAGGTAGTGAGCCGACGGACGACAAAGTTATAGGGCAAATGCGTTTGATCAATAATCTGAACCGTTTCCCCATCTTCGGCTAACCAGATTGTCCGATAGGGCCTCCCGTCTACGTTCATCCAATAATTATCCCAAAACGCGCCCGGCAACTGATTGCAACCTAGAGGCCATCACGGGATCGCGCGCATCGGGCGCGGTGATGATCGCAACGTCCAGAGCATGGTGGCACCCGGCTGTACAGCTCTGATTGCGTTTGCCGACCAGGGGTACTAATTTTTGAACCAAGTCCTTTGCTGCTGCAGCGTTTTCGTTCAATACTTTAATCACGGTGTCCACGGACACATCTTCATGGCTCTCATGCCAACAATCATAGTCCGTCACCATAGCGACTGTCGCGTAACACATTTCGGCCTCACGTGCGAGCTTGGCCTCTGGCATATTGGTCATTCCAATTACGCTACAACCCCAACTGCGATACAATTCTGACTCGGCACGAGTAGAAAATTGTGGGCCTTCCATTACCAAATATGTACCACCACGGTGGGCTACGACATCAAGTTCCTTCGCCGCGTTTTCAACTAAATCGCCGAGCCGACAGCACACGGGATCTGCCATAGAGACATGCGCGGCCAGTCCTTCCCCAAAAAAGGTCTTTTCTCTAGCAAACGTTCTGTCGATAAATTGATCGACAATAACAAAACATCCGGGTGGTAAATCAGCCCGCAACGTTCCGACTGCTGATAGCGACACAATCTCGGAACAACCCTGTTGCTTCAGCGCGTCAATATTGGCACGGAAGTTTAATTCGCTGGGCGGAATTTTGTGGCCACGGGCATGGCGGGGCAAGAATACGACCTTCTGACCATTTAGAGTGCCAATAAGCAGATCGTCGGAGGGTTTTCCGAAAGGCGTTTCAACTGACACCCAGCTGGTATCTGTCAAACCGTCAATTTCGTACAAACCGCTGCCACCAATGATGCCTAAAACCGGTGGCGTACCCGGTCCCATCATACTGTTTATCCTCTAAAACCAAAAAATGGCGGCGCGTAAATACTGCCATTTCTATTTAGCATAGCTTTTAGATTGCAAGCATCATTGTACATTAGCCCAAATCTTGCGCTTAATCGCATATAGCATGCCAGTCAATACAATCAAAAACAGCAATACCTTTACACCCATCCGTTTTCGCTGTTCCAGCTCTGGTTCGGCAGCCCAGGCCAAAAATGTCGTCACGTCGCTCGCCATTTGCGCCACCGTCGCCTTTGTTTTATCTGCATATTCCACAGCATCTTCAGATAATGGCGATGGCATCGCAATTTGCGATCCCGGGTAATAAGGGTTCCAGGCCATACCATCTGGTAACTTCTCACCCTTTGGCGGGTCCTTATAACCCACGAGAAGCGCATGCAAGTAATTTGCACCGTCTTTGCGTGCTTTAACCATCAGAGACAAATCAGGTGGCAAGGCCCCACCATTGGCCGCACGAGCTGCATTGTCATTTGGGAAAGGTTTGACAAACCGATCACTCAACATACCAGGACGCTGAAACAATTCACCCTCGTCGTTGGGTCCATCCGTGACTTCCTTCGACTCCGCGATCTTTTTGACCTGCTCTTCGGTAAATCCAATATCCATCAGGTTTCTATAAGCAACGAGACGTACAGAATGACAAGCTGAACAAACTTCGTTGTAAACCTGAAAGCCCCGTTGCAACGCCCCGCGATCATAAGTGCCGAAGAGACCCTTAAAAGACCAATTCTGGTTAGGCGGTTTGACCGCATCGCCTGCGGCAAGAACACTAACCGGTGCGGCAACAATACCTAATGCGATGACGTTTAACGCTACGGCTAATGTAACCAAGCTTTTGGGCATCACGCCTTCTCCATTGGCTTAGCCGTCACACCAGCCGTCGTACTACCTCCGCCAAGCACCGGTTTGCTAATACTTGTGGGCAACGGCTTTGGTGTCTCAAAGAGACTCAACGCTGGAATGATCACAATAAAATGGATGAAGTAATATGCAGTTGCTATTTGCCCAATATACACAAAATGGCCTTCAGCTGGATTAGCGCCTACCCACCCCAGCACTAGACAGTCTATGAGCAACAACCAAAAAAACTGCTTGTAGAGAGGTCGATAACGTGCGGACTTGACCGGCGAGCGGTCTAACCAGGGCAATACAAACAACACTAAAATCGACGCAAACATTGCAAGAACACCGGCCAATTTGGCGGACATCAGCCAGGAAATGGGCCA
>CAYZMI010000059.1:4279-13754 GCA_964479475.1 uncultured Rhodospirillaceae bacterium
ACCACACCAACGATTACGAAGGGCAGAAGATAGTGAAGGCTGTAGAAACGATTGAGCGTCGGGTTTTCGACCGCAAAACCGCCCCACAATAAGGTTACAATCCAATCACCAACATAAGGAATGGCAGAAAACAAATTGGTAATCACGGTGGCCCCCCAGAAACTCATCTGGCCCCAAGGGAGCACATAACCCATGAACGCAGTCGCCATCATAGATAGCAATATGACAACACCCAAAATCCACAACAATTCTCGCGGCGCCTTATAAGAACCGAAATAAAGACCCCGGAAAATATGAATATAGACCACTATGAAGAATGCTGAGGCACCGTTCATGTGAACATAGCGAATTAACCAGCCATAGTTCACGTCTCGCATTATTCGTTCGACGGAGTCAAACGCCATCGTTGCATGTGGCGTATAATGCATCGCAAGTACAATGCCGGTCACAATCAGAATAACCAGCACGATCCCAGCAAGGGATCCAAAGTTCCACCAGTAATTTAAATTCTTAGGAGTTGGGTATTCATGCAGCTCATGCTGCATGAAAGTGAACACCGGAAGTCGATAGTCAATCCAGCGAACTATTGGGTTTTTAAATTCGGGCGCACTCATCCAGCTACCTTGCTCACTTTGTTAACCTGTGCCTGAGGTTTGCCGATTATGACTTTATTACCTGGTAAGAAAGCATACTCTGGGACCGGTAAATTCTCAGGCGCCGGGCCCTTTCGAATTCGGCCCGACGTATCATAATGCGAGCCATGACAGGGACAAAACCAGCCACCGAATTCACCTTTCCGTTCGCCAGCCTTACTACCTTCTGGGATGCATCCGAGGTGGGTGCAGACACCAACTACAATAAGCCATTCAGGATTGCGAGCTCTATCTTGATCTGATTGCGGGTGTACAAGATCAGTCAAATTGACCTTTTGCGCCTCGGCAATTGCTTCTTCGCTTCTCCGCGTAATAAAGACCGGCTTACCACGCCACTTAATGAGAACACGCTGTCCGACCTTGATGGGTTCTAAATTTACTTCTGTGGTGGATGCGGCTAGCGTATCAGCCGCCGGGTTCATTTGATCAATCAACGGCCAAGCCGCTGCGCCAGCGGCAACGGCACCAAACGTACCTGCCGTCAGCATCAAAAAATCCCTCTTGTTGGGGTCCTCAGTCATCACCGTAACCCCCGGTAGCGGTTTCAGCAGAACTCGCCATATTCCCCCTCTTCGCTGTCCCACTATTAGCGGTGTTACAGAATAGCGAAATGGCCACTAGAGACACTGCGGCCATACGCCGCAGAATTGCGCGGCGGGATTACACCATTCGGTGTGTACCGGGGCATGGGTATACTGGAATTTAAGAATATTGCAAAGTACCTTGGACATGCGTTTAGCCTTATTTCAGCCTGATATTCCACAAAACACTGGCGCTTTACTACGATTCGCCGCCTGCATGGGATTGGAAGTAGACATCATAGAGCCTTGCGGATTTATTCTGGATGACCGTCGATTGCGCCGCGCCGGCATGGATTATCTTGAACATGCTCAAATAACTCTACACAAATCATGGGACCGTTTCGTCGATAGTACATCGCGAAAGTCCGGCCGGTTAATCCTTTTGACGACAACGGGCGAATTGGCTTATACCGATTTTGCTTTTAAATCCACTGATGTTTTGCTGCTTGGCCGAGAAAGTGCTGGGGTACCACTCGAAGTTCACCAAACCGCTGACGCTAGACTTCTTATCCCCATGACCGACGGTGTACGCTCTCTAAATGTCGCAATTGCAGCGTCAATGGTAGCAGGAGAAGCATTGCGTCAAACAAACGAATTTCCTCGCAAGCCCTAACAATATAGGAGAAGTTGGCCTGACTATTGAAGATCAAAAACGGCTCACCGGAAATTGGTTTGCAACGCTTCGCGATAAAATTTGCACAGCGTTTGAAGAAATTGAAATAGAGGTTGGATCACCTAATGATACTGGTACACCTGGCCGTTTCGTGCAAACAGACTGGCAACGGGAGGAGCAAACGGGCGATGACTGCGGCGGGGGAACGATGTCGGTTATGCATGGCCGTGTTTTTGAAAAAGTGGGTGTCAATATTTCGACCGTCTATGGGGAATTTTCCCCCGAGTTTCGCAAGGAAATCCCGGGTGCAGAGGAAAATCCCCGGTTTTGGGCCAGCGGTATATCCATTGTTGCTCATATGGCCTCGCCACTGATTCCCGCCGTACATATGAATACAAGGTTCATCGTTACTGAAAAAGAATGGTTTGGTGGCGGCACCGATTTGACGCCTATTTTTCCTAACGAAGAAGATACAAACTTATTTCATTCAGCATTGAAAGAATGTTGCAATCGCCACAATCCATCGTATTACGAAAATTTTAAGAAATTGTGTGACGAATATTTTTATTTACCGCATCGCAAAGAAGCACGGGGCGTGGGTGGTATTTTTTACGATTACGTAAATACGGGAGACTGGAATGCGGATTTCAAATTTACCCAAGATGTCGGTCAGACATTTAAAGACACCTATCCTCAAATCGTTCGCCGACACATGAACAAACCTTGGACGGCTGAACAACGCGAGCATCAGTTGGTCCGACGGGGTCGTTATGTCGAGTTTAACCTTTTACACGATCGAGGTACGAAGTTCGGCCTCCGTACCGGCGGCAATGTAGAGGCGATTTTGATGTCCATGCCGCCAGAAGCAAAGTGGCCATAGCATTAATTTGAGATATAGCCTGTTCTCAACAATAAAAGTCACGATGAAGAGTTGAAAATACGGGGAGTAAATTTTGATTTTATAATCGCTATTTACCCCAGCTGATCCGAATAGAAATTTAAAGCGAAATCTTCTTTAGATGAGTGAGGCAGGACATTCTATCAGGCTCGAAATTTCTCTTGATCCACCAATCTTCTATTTCTGACAAAATTTCCCCAACTCGTTCGCCGGATGGGATACCGAGAGCGAGCACATCCGCACCTTGTACGGGAAATACAGGTAATGACATACGATCCGGCATTTTTGCTAGTGCGATCCAAGAATCTGAGTATCCATCTCCCACGGATGCCCACTCAAGTAACGCAAGATCAACAAACAACGAGCTATTTCCCAAACGATAGTAAACTTCCTTGTTATCCAATTCCGAGGACGCAATGGATGGTTTGTTTATTGTCGTTATAAGTTTTCGCAAATGTTGAGATTCTGCTTTGGACAGACGTAAGCGGTCGGCCAAAGCGGATACGCCGCCACCGTCCAATTCAACGAGCACACTCAAACGACGAATAGCATTCGCCTCAATATTTAGTTTCTTTTCGAATTTAACCAGGTTTTTCAAACGAACCAATTGACAGGATTCACGTAAAGCGTGACATAAAACACCCCAGTCCCTCATCAGATGGAGCGTGTGTATCGGATCGGGTGCTAACAACAATCGTCTCAGTTCGGACCAAACGCGTTCAACAGACAGAGAATTGATCTTTGGAGCCATTTCTCGGCAAGCATTCAAAGCCGCTTCGTCTGCGGATGTAGTGCCATAGTATGCGTATAACCGAAAATACCGTAGCAGACGCAGAACGTCTTCTTCAATTCGCTCTAGCGCACTACCCACAAATTGTACCCGACCTTCTTTCAGGTCAGATAACCCACCGGTCGGATCGTATATAGTGCCGTCGGGATCGCAAAATAGCGCGTTCATAGTGAAATCACGTCTTTGCGCATCAGCCGTCCAACTGTCTGTAAAATTCACTTTCGCTCGACGCCCATAGGTTTCGACATCGACACGGAGAGTTGTGACTTGGTGTAACGCACCTTCAACGATTACTGTTATTGTTCCATGATCAATACCGGTGGGCACTCCTTTAAGACCGGCTTTATTAAGCAGCGAAATTACCTTTTCCGGAGGTTCGGGCGTCGCAATATCGATGTCTTTGACCGCCCGGCCTAGAATAGCATCGCGAACACATCCGCCAACAAATCGCGCTGGCAATCCATCCACCATTAGGGCATGCATAAGTTCGCACGTGCCTTTAGCGGTCATCCAATCTTGAGGCTCAATTTTGTCAGCTGGGTCCACGATCCACTACCTCCCGAGGATCGAGATATTAGTGATCAGAATTCGCCAAATAAATCGGGAAAACAAATGAACATTACAAGGGTTAGTAATAGAAATATACCGCCAGTTCCCATCAACCATGGCCAAGGCAATGGTTCCCACTCATCTTTGGCGATGACCTTTGAACCACCATACCTTTCAGGTGCAAATGTACGCCAAATCACATAAGCCACTGTTGGCAGGATCAATGAACCAAAGATGATTAGCAAAACTTTTATCATGTTCTTTTCAATAAGTTGGCCAGCTCGTAAAGAATACGGGCAGTTAAGCCCCAAATATAATGCTCACGGTAAGGCATTGCCCGAAATTTTCGACCATCCGGCCTCCCTTTGTGCGATTCCATTCGATGATTAGACGTATCCAGTACAAAATCTAGTGGAACTTCAAATATTCGTGCAACCTCGGAGGGTTCAAGCTTAAATTCCAAGGGGGGTTGTAACAAACCGACGACTGGTGTCACTCGATAGCCCGTACCTGTTTCGTATTGGCTCAGCCGACCTAATATTGCAACATCTAGTGGCGCAATCCCAATTTCTTCTTCTGTCTCCCGAAGAGCAGTGTCTTCAAGGGAATGATCCGTGTCTTCAACGCGGCCACCCGGGAAAGCTATTTGCCCAGCATGTTTAGGCAAAGTCTCAGTTCGCTGGGTCAACAGTACAGATATCATCATAGGATGTTCAATTAAGGGTACGAGCACCGCAGCCGAAACCAGCGTCGGTCTATTGCTTTGTTCGTTGGATGTAGACCGCTGAATTTCGTCACCAATTTGTTTTTCAGTGCACCCAAATTTGTTGAAAGCCGATAGAATTCGATCACGCATGAGCGATAACTAAATCCACCTAAACTTCGTCACAACGCCCCAGCTCGAAAAACTCTCCCCCACTCCAAACACCTAAAACGGTTTTATTCGCAGCCACAAACTTGACAGCGATTTCCACCAGATCGTAGTAGACAGCGCGGGAAATTAGTGCGTCGAGACAATCCCTAACAAGAACGTAGGGCGTTGGGCCTTTTGCAATTTTTTCGTGCGACATCCGAATCGGATTATCAGGCCCAGCTATGACAATTTCATCAAGATTTGTTCGAAATTTAATAATTTGTCCATTTCCTGTCCCCGATACTGACATATCCACGGCAATAAAAGGAACATCGTCGACTTGGATGCGACATTTTTCGATGGGTGTTTCAAGCCAAAACTCTCCGTCTTCATCGCGTTTGAGTACGGACGCGAATAGCTTGACCATAGCCTGCCGATCGATTGGAGAGCCGCGATAGTGCCATGTTCCGTCTCGCGTAATCCTCATGTCTATGTCGCCGCAAAATTTAGGGGGATCAGCTTTGATATCAGGCGTATTTTGTAGATGACCAACCTTAAGTCCGTTTAGAATAGAATCAATCAAAGTACGCTACCCGTAAATAATATGGAGAACCGTGTGACCGACACAATTGCTCCCGCAATTACGACCAAGTCAGCCGGTGAGCCACCAGCCCGTCTAGTCGCTGAAATTGAAGCACTTGGTCAACGGATGGCTCTGGTCCGGGACCATATTGGGCACGTAATATTCGGCCAACAGCAAGTGGTAGATCAAACACTTATCACGCTACTGGCTGGGGGTCACGTGCTCTTAATTGGAGTGCCGGGCTTAGGAAAGACACGGTTGGTTGAGACTTTAGGAACCGTCTTGGGTTTGGATGATAAGCGAGTGCAGTTCACCCCAGACCTAATGCCAGCTGATATACTGGGTTCAGAAATTCTCGATGAGGGTGAGGGTGCTGGCAGCACGCGAACCTTCCGTTTTATTCAGGGGCCGGTATTTTGCCAACTTCTGATGGGGGACGAAATCAACCGTGCAAGTCCACGCACCCAATCCGCACTTTTGCAAGCCATGCAGGAGCAGCGTGTGTCAGTTGCCGGACAATATCATCCACTGCCAGAACCCTTTCATGTTCTTGCAACGCAAAACCCGTTGGAGCAGGAGGGAACCTATCCGCTACCTGAGGCACAACTTGACCGATTTCTAATGCAGGTTGATGTCTCATACCCGTCGGAAGATGCAGAACGGGAGATATTGTTGGGCACGACAGGTGTAAATATAAGTACAGCGGAACAAGTTTTAACGGCTGATGACCTGATAGCTGCCCAAAAACTAGTTCGACAAATTCCGGTAGGCGAAAGCGTAGTTCAGGCTATTTTGGATCTAGTACGCGCAGGCCGGCCACAAAAAACTTCTCTACCTGAGATTCGCGAGGCGGTCGCCTGGGGTCCAGGCCCCCGAGCTAGTCAGGCTCTTATGTTAGCATCACGCGCAAAAGCCTTGCTAGATGGACGATATGCACCGTCAATCGACGACGTATTAGCCCTAGCCAAACCGATCTTGCGTCACCGAATGTCTCTGAATTTTTCCGCGCGGGCGGAAGGCTGTACACTTGATGGGGTAATTGAACAGTTGTGCGCTCCTTTGGCCTAAAACGTTCGGGGCAAAAATACCCCAGCAACTCTAGATCCCGCAATATTATAGAACGGGCTGAGGAGACGGCCGCGACGCTGCCGGGATTGTTGTTAAATGCCAAACGAGTGGCGCAAGCCGTTGAGCACGGCGTACATGAGCGCCGCCGTGCGGGACAGGGCGACAGCTTCTGGCAGTTTCGCCAATATCAACAAGGAGACGCGAGTTCGCGCATCGACTGGCGACAAACTGCCAAGCGGGAACATGCCTATATTCGAGAAAATGAATGGGTCGCCGCGCAAAGTGTCTGGCTTTGGTTGGATAGATCAAGTTCGATGCAATATCATTCAGACAAAGCATTGCCTTACAAATCGGATCGTGCAGCGCTTTTGGCTCTCGCGCTTTCTATCTTATTGATTCGGGGTGGTGAAAAAATTGCGTTATCAGGGTCAGGAGTTGTACCTATAACAGGCATAGGCGCGATCGAACGCTTCGCACAGGAATTATCAATTCCAAATGACGAAAAATCTAATTTGCCCGTCCCGGAGCCACTTCCAAGGTATGCCAGGGCAGTCTTAATCTCCGATTTTCTATCCCCCCCCAATGAAGTGAGCGACGCATTGACAAAGCTGTCCGGAAACGGAATTCAGGGCCACTTGCTCCAAATTTACGATCCAGCAGAAGATAAATTGCCCTTTTCAGGACGCGTCCTTTTCAATGGTCTGGAAGGCGAAGGCTCGGCGTTGATTAGTCGCGTTGAAACCGCCCGAACAGAATACATGTCTTTGATGACAAATCACCGCGAGACCATTCGTGAAATCGCCCATTCGCTCGGCTGGACTTCCTCGACACACAGCACAGATCAACCGCCATCGACGGTTCTGCTCACGCTTTATCAACTTATAGCTGACTCCCTGGGGAGCTAAGGTGCTTAGACTTAGCGACCTTACATTTCTATCCCCGTGGATATTGTATTCGCTTGCTATCTTGCCAGCTCTATGGTGGCTACTGCGCGTCACGCCACCGGCACCGTTAGTTAAATCATTTCCACCATTGCGCTTTTTATTGGCATTACGTCCCCAGGAAGAAACTCCGGCGCAAACACCTTTTTGGCTGCTATTGCTGCGAATATTTATAGCATTATTGGTCATCGTGGGACTGGCGCATCCAATATGGAACCCCGGAGAACGCCTTTACGGTCAAGGGCCGCTAATATTGGTAATCGACAACGGCTGGGCTTCCGCGCCGCAATGGGACAAACGTATGGCGACGATGATGGCGTTAGTAGATCAAGCTGAACGTGACAGCCGCCCTATCCGCTACATTACAACGGCGCAACCGCACCCCACTGAACCTCTGCGAATTAGCAATTTACTGCGGCCATCAGTAGCCCGCGACAAATTGCGGAGCCTCCGCCCGCAACCTTGGAATACTAATCGCGAGAAAGTAAGCGTTGCAATGACCTCTGCCAAATCAAATGAATCGGCTCATGTCGCTTGGTTATCGGATGGAATCGATGGGCCAGGAGTGAAACACCTCCTCCAGCAGCTGCAACAATTTGGTGCGCTCACCCTTTACCGTCAAAACAACGGCACACACGCCAACCTCATACAAACACCTGTATCAACGATTGAAGGAATTTCAGTTCCCTTGCTCCGACCTGACCAACGGGGCGAAGCGGAGCGCTGGCTCAGATTGATCGATCTAGATGGACGTCTTCTAAATCGCAAAAAAGTAATCTTTGAGGATGGAAAAAAGATATCAACAGCTGTGTTCCATATTCCAGTGGATATACGAAATCGTGCAGCACATATTGCCATCGAAGAAGAAAAAGGTGCCGGAGCAATTTTTCTGATGGACAACCGGTGGCGTCGCAGACCTGTAGGTATCGCATCTGGAAATCTCGCAGAAAATAACCAACCGCTGCTCAGCGATGATTATTATCTAATTCGTGCCCTAGAACCCTTCAGTGACCTCCAGTTGGGTCCTGTCAAATCTTTGCTGCAAAACAAGTTGGCCATGATAGTCCTCGCAGATATAGGTAAGCTGAGTAATGCGGAAATAGAAGGTCTATCAAACTGGATGGACAAAGGTGGCGTTTTGCTGCGTTTCGCGGGCCCGCAGATGGCTCAAGGTACAGATACCCTTGTGCCCGTGCGGTTGCGCGGTGGCCGAGTATTGGGGGGCACCATGTCATGGTCTAGCCCCGCGAAATTATTGCCGTTTGACGACAAAGGACCTTTTGCGGGGCTCAAGATTCCCAATGACATCCGCATACACCGCCAGATCCTTGCCCACCCAACGATGGACCTGAATAAGAAATCTTGGGTCAGGTTGGCTGATGGGACGCCACTTGTTACCGCTGACCGCCGTGGTGCTGGCTGGATCGTCCTAGTACATACAACCGCTAATACCGAGTGGTCGAACCTGCCAATTTCTGGATTGTTTATTGAAATTCTCCGGCGTATATCCGGATTGAGCCAAGGGATAGCGGGAGATGGGGGTAACACTATATACCCACCACTGGCTACGATGAACGGTTTTGGCGTACTGGGTTCCCCACCCGCAACGGCGGTTGCCATCACGGGCCGTGATTTTCCAACTGCGATGCCGGGACCAAAGAATCCACCGGGCTATTATGGCCGAGGCGATGCGAGACGGTCGCTTAATTTATCAACTGGTGTGAAGGATTTGTCTATAATATCAGGTGTCCCCTCCGGCGTTTCTCTGAAGACGTATAGTTTAGAAGGGGCATTCAACATCAAACCGTGGCTTCTACTTGCAGCGATTATCCTGGCGCTGACCGACCTCACAGTCAGTTACGTCATACGCGGGTTAGACCCTAGGCTAAAATCAGAAACAGCGAAGCGCATCACTAACCTACTTATCGTTGCCGTTACTGTAACAG
>CAYZMI010000060.1:0-9756 GCA_964479475.1 uncultured Rhodospirillaceae bacterium
CCCATATCGGATGTTGAAGCTGATCGCATTATGCATCAGGTACAGGAGGGTATAGAGCGTCCGAAGCCCTTAATTACTTTTGAGGTTGGTGAGCAAGTGCGAGTTGCTGATGGACCCTTTAGTTCGTTTAACGGCTTTGTCGAGGAGGTCGATGACGAAAAGGCGCGGCTTAAAGTCGCGGTATCCATTTTCGGGCGAGCGACCCCGGTTGAGTTGGAGTATTCACAGGTGGAGAAACTTTAAATTAGGGAATCGTGCCGAGGTTCGGCGCGGCGATTCATGCGGGAGGTTAGCCATAGCCGTACCGCACCCTTTAAGAATTGAGGTCAGTAATGGCAAAGAAAGTTACCGGATATATCAAGCTACAAGTTCCGGCAGGTCAAGCGAACCCATCGCCCCCGATTGGACCTGCATTGGGTCAGGCTGGGCTCAACATTATGGAATTTTGCAAGGCGTTTAATGCATACACACAGAATGAACAGCAGGGTGTTCCTATTCCAACGGTCATAAGCGTTTATGGTGATAGATCATTCTCGTTCGTAACCAAGACGCCGCCAGCTTCGTATTTTATTAAGGAGGCTGCGAAACTGCCAAAGGGCAGCGGAGAAGCAGGCCGCGAGATAGTGGGTGCGGTCACGATGAACCAGCTACGCAATATTGCCGAGAAAAAAATGGTGGATCTCAATGCAAATGATATTGAGGCAGCTTGTCGTATATTGGCAGGGTCCGCACGATCGATGGGAATTCAGGTGACCGGAGATTAGGAATGAAAAAAGGAAAACGGATAAATTCTGCGCTCGAGAGTGTCGATCGGTTAAAATCGTATCAACTTGGAGAAGCCATCAAGCTAATCAAAGATAATGCCAAGGCTAAATTTGATGAAACCATCGAATTATCAATGAATTTGGGTGTAGACCCGCGCCATTCCGATCAAATGGTGCGTGGGGTAGTCAATTTGCCCCATGGAACTGGAAAATCCATTCGTGTCGGTGTTTTTGCCAAAGGTGACAAGGCGGACGAGGCAAGCGCTGCCGGTGCCGATGTGGTTGGCGCCGATGACTTGGCTGAAAAAATTCAAAAAGGTGAAATCGATTTTGATCGCTGCATAGCGACGCCGGATATGATGCCGGTGGTTGGTAAATTAGGTAAGGTTCTTGGGCCGCGCGGTCTTATGCCAAATCCCAAACTTGGTACCGTGACTCAAGACGTTGCCACCGCCGTGAAAAGCGCGAAGGGTGGTCAGGTAGAATATCGGGCTGAGAAAGCCGGCCTTATTCATGCTGGCGTTGGCAAGGCCAGTTTTGACGAGAATGCTCTTGCTGAAAATATTCGCACCCTGGTTGATGCTGTCAACAAGGCAAAGCCAAGCGGTGTAAAAGGAACATACATTAAGCGTATTACCGTAAGCTCTACCATGGGCCCCGGTGTGAAACTTGATGTGGCGAGTGCGCTAACCGGGCAGGAAGGCGCGTAAGCAAAGATTACCTCTGATCGGTGCCTTTGGGCCCGCCAGGGGGAGTATAGGAGCCGGGGCGTATTTCCGGTTCCGACCTGTCCAAGACTACAGGGTCCCATTGGGCGTTTGCTTGTTGGGGTAAGAAGGGGAACCCTACCTGTACAGACATGGGTTATTGGCTTTTCTCCACCAACGATTGGTGGTGATTGTGGCTCTAACTTCTGGGACAGGCGATCCGGACCCGCTGGATTCGCCGACGGGACCGATTATAACCGGGACAGCATCTATTATCGGTGTTGTTCTAACGCAAGGAGACGTTGCGTGGACCGATTGCAGAAGCAAGAACTGGTCGCGTCGCTCAACGAAATTTTTGGATCGGTCAATTTGATTGTCGTCGCCCGACCAATTGGTCTGACGGTTGGAGAGTCGACTGATCTAAGGATGCAGATGCGCGGATCTGGGGCCAAGTTTAAGGTAACGAAGAACCGGCTCACTCGTCTTGCTCTCAAGGGAACCAAATTCGAACCCTTGATTGATTTGTTTACGGGGCCGACAGCAATTGCTTATTCGGAGGACCCTGTTGCCGCGGCAAGAGTGGCAGTGAAGTTCGCCAACAGTAATAGCAAATTGCAAATAATCGGCGGCAGTCTGTTTGATGAAGTATTGGACCCAAGTGGCGTAAAATCGCTCGCATCTTTGCCATCGCTAGATGAATTACGGGCCAAGATTGTAGGTATGATCAGCACGCCGGCTACACGTATAGCCGGTGTTCTGCAGGCGCCTGGTGGTCAATTAGCACGTGTGGTCCAAGCACATGTATCACAGAGTGAGGCCGGCTAAATGAGCCAATTCCTCAATCCCAAATGAAAAGCTTGAATACGTTAGGAGAAAAAAATGGCTGAACTAGAAAAAATTGTTGATGAGCTGTCTTCTTTGACTGTTATCGAGGCGGCTGAATTAAGCAAGATGCTCGAAGAAAAATGGGGTGTATCTGCCGCCGCTCCAGTAGCCGTGGCTGCTGTTGGGGGGGCTGCAGACGCGACCTCTGCGGAAGAAGAACAAGTTGAGTTCGATGTTCTTCTGACAGGGTTTGGAGATAAAAAAATAAACGTTATTAAAGAAGTGCGTGCAATTACTGGTCTTGGTTTAAAAGAAGCTAAGGACCTCGTCGAAGGTGTGCCTAATCCTGTAAAGGAGGGTGCTAACAAAGATGAGGCGGAGGAGCTTAAGAAAAAGTTGGAAGACGCAGGAGCAACGGTCGAAGTCAAATAATGACATCGACGCTGTTTGATTACACAGCAAGGTTGAAAACCGGCGGCAATATTATTGTGCAGCTGGTGTTCAACTGAAATTTAAATAGCGCAACGCTTCGTGGATCTTTAGTCCACTAAGAGGCGCGCCTTGTCTAATGCCAGAAGCGGTTAAGAGGTACTGATGGCCACCAAGTCGTCCACGCAAAGAAAGAGAATTCGTAAAAGTTTCGGCCGTATTCGTGAAGTTGCGCCGATGCCAAATCTAATTGAAGTGCAAAAGGCCTCTTATGACGGATTTTTGCAAATAAATGTATTGCCTGAAGAACGAACAAACTTCGGGCTCCAGGCCGTATTTGAATCGGTATTTCCAATCAAGGATTTTGCCGAAAATGGGACGCTTGAATTTGTGAAATTTGTCCTTGAAGAGCCTAAATACGATGTCGAAGAATGCCAACAGCGTGGAGTTACCTATGCTGCTCCTCTGAAGCTCACGCTTCGTCTCGTTGTATTTGACGTTGATGAAGAAACCGGCGCACGCTCTATTCGCGATATCAAGGAGCAAGATGTCTATATGGGTGATATGCCCTTAATGACGAATAACGGTACGTTCGTCGTCAACGGCACTGAGCGCGTTATCGTTTCTCAAATGCATCGCTCGCCTGGCGTGTTTTATGATCATGATAAAGGGAAGACGCACTCATCCGGTAAATTTCTATTTGCTGCTCGCATCATACCCTATCGTGGCTCGTGGCTTGATTTCGAATTCGACGCCAAAGATTTGGTTTACGTACGTATTGATCGGCGACGCAAATTACCTGTGACCACGCTTATGATGGCATTAGATTCTGCCGCAACCGAAGAGCGTAGGGCTGAACGAGCTGCCCAAGGCGCCAGTCTACCTTATGATGATGCAGAAGGCATGACGCCGGAGGAAATACTCGATCTTTTCTATGATGGTATTAGCTATTCCAAGACAAAAGAAGGCTGGAAGACGCCGTTTGATCCAGAGCGTTATCGTGGTGGAGTAAAGATTGTAAGCGAAATAGTGAATGCGAAATCCGGCGATGTCGTAGCTGAGGTCGGGACACGTATTACTCTGCGAGGCGCTACACGCTTGAAAAGCGATGGGTTAAAAGATCAGTTGGTGACGGATGTTGATCTGATTGGTCAGTACATCGCGACAGACACCATCAACGAAAAAACCGGTGAAATTTTCGCTGAAGCAGGTGATGAGATTACCGAAGAATTAATGGAACAGTTTCAGGAATCTGGTCTCAAGAATTTGAAGACGCTGGCCATCGACCATGCGACCATCGGTCCGTATATTCGTAATACTTTGGACAATGATAAAAACCAATCCCGTATCGACGCGCTGATGGATATTTATCGCGTCATGCGTCCCGGCGAACCGCCTACACCAGAAACCGCCGAAGCAATGTTTAACAGTCTGTTTTTTGATAGCGAACGTTACGATCTTTCGGCGGTTGGCCGTGTCAAAATGAATGCCCGGTTAGGGCTCCAAAGCGATGATTCTTTGAGGGTTTTGCGCAAGGCGGATATTCTCGCGGTCATTAAACTGTTGGTACAGCTCAAAGATGGTCAGGGTGATATTGACGATATTGACCACCTGGGGAATCGCAGGGTTAGGTCGGTTGGCGAACTAATGGAAAATCAGTATAGGGTTGGGCTTCTTCGCATGGAGCGTGCCATTAGAGAACGAATGAGTTCTGTTGAGCTAGACTCCGTCATGCCACAAGATCTAATTAATGCCAAACCCGCCGCCGCAGCTGTGCGAGAGTTTTTTGGCTCGTCACAATTATCTCAATTTATGGATCAGACTAACCCGCTCAGCGAAATCACTCACAAACGTCGTTTGTCGGCATTGGGACCAGGTGGATTAACGCGTGAGCGAGCTGGCTTTGAAGTGCGCGATGTGCATCCAACGCATTATGGTCGAATTTGCCCAATCGAAACACCAGAAGGGCCTAACATAGGGTTGATTAATTCCTTGGCGACGTTTGCACGTGTTAATCAATACGGCTTTATCGAAACGCCCTATCGGGTCGTCAAGAATGGCAAGGTCACAGATGAGGTAACTTATCTATCTGCTATAGAAGAAGGTCAATACACAGTAGCACAGGCCAACTCTGAATTAGATCGAAACGGTAAGTTCGTCGAAGAGCTGGTTAGTTGTCGATCGGGCGGTGAGTTCGCTATGGCAATGCGTAACGACATCGAATTCATGGACGTTTCCCCAAAACAGCTAGTTTCAGTTGCCTCCGCATTGATCCCCTTTCTGGAAAACGATGATGCTAACCGTGCACTCATGGGGTCCAACATGATGCGCCAGGCGGTTCCGCTTATTCAGGCGGAAGCGCCGCTTGTGGGGACCGGTATGGAAGAGGCGGTGGCGCGTGGATCGGGCGCGACGATTATTGCTCGTCGAACCGGCCTAGTTGATCAGGTGGATGCAACCCGAATTGTTGTACGCGCTACTGATGAAACCGAACTTTCGTCCCCTGGCGTTGACATATACAATTTACGCAAATTTCAACGCTCTAATCAAAACACCTGCATCAACCAGCGACCGTTGGTAAAGGTCGGCGATCAGGTAGAGTCAGGCGATATTATTGCCGATGGCCCATCCACTGAACTTGGGGAATTGGCCCTAGGCCGTAACGTGCTGGTCGCATTCATGGCGTGGCATGGTTACAATTTTGAGGATTCTATCCTGATTTCGGAGAGAATCGCGCGGGACGATGTCTTTACTTCGATCCATATCGAAGAATTTGAGGTAATGGCGCGCGATACTAAATTGGGTCACGAAGAAGTTACCCGCGATATTCCAAATGTTGGTGAAGAGGCGTTGAAGAATCTCGACGAGGCGGGAATCGTATATATCGGCGCTGAAGTCCAGCCGGGCGATGTTTTAGTTGGTAAAGTCACCCCGAAGGGTGAAAGTCCCATGACGCCGGAAGAAAAGTTGTTGCGAGCGATTTTTGGGGAAAAGGCGTCCGATGTTCGGGATACCTCGCTCCGCCTGCCGCCCGGTGTGACCGGTACAATAGTCGAAGTCCGCGTATTTTCGCGTCGAGGTGTGGATAAAGATGAGCGCGCACTCGCTATTGAACGGGAGGAAATAGAGCTTCTTGCCAAGGACCGTGACGACGAATTTGCAATTTTGGAACGCAGCTTTGGCCAGCGTCTCAAAGACCTTTTGGTGAACCAGACTGTCGTTAATGGACCCAAGGGGGCGAAGGAGGGATCGCGACTTACTCTAAATGTTTTAGGCGAATACTCGTCTCGACAGCTTGCCCAATTCTTAGTCAAGAATGACAAGGTGATGGCCAATCTTGAAGCGCTTAAAAAACAATTCGACGAAAGCGAAAAAAGATTGCAGGAGCGATTTGATAATAAGGTCGATAAAGTCCAGGGTGGCGATGAGTTGCCGCCAGGCGTAATGAAGATGGTCAAAGTATTTGTCGCGGTGAAGCGGAAGTTGCAGTCCGGAGACAAAATGGCGGGGCGCCACGGTAACAAGGGTGTAATTTCTCGAATTGTTCCAATGGAAGACATGCCCTATTTGGAGGACGGAACGCCGGTTGACATCGTTCTTAATCCGCTTGGTGTGCCGTCACGCATGAATGTTGGGCAAATTCTGGAGACACATTTAGGTTGGGCATCGGCGAATTTAGGACGACAAATCGGCGGTATGCTTGAGAAAGTCGGCCATGACGGCAAATTGAACGACATGCGCAATCAGCTCAAGAGTATCTACGGTAATACTGTTTTCAAGGATGAGGTCGCCTCAATGACCGATACTGATTTATTGGAATTGTGTGGCAATTTGACCAATGGCGTCCCGATGGCCACGCCCGTTTTCGATGGTGCACGTGAGGACGATATAAATGGGATGTTGGAAAAGGCTGGGATCGATACCTCAGGCCAAATTTATTTGTATGATGGGCGCTCAGGCAAGCGGTTCGATCGCAAGGTGACGGTGGGTTATATCTATATGCTTAAGCTGCACCATTTAGTTGATGACAAAATCCATGCCCGATCTATTGGGCCTTACAGCCTGGTGACTCAACAACCGTTGGGAGGCAAAGCCCAATTTGGCGGACAGCGGTTTGGTGAGATGGAGGTTTGGGCACTTGAGGCTTACGGTGCAGCCTACACCTTACAGGAGATGTTGACCGTTAAATCGGATGACGTTTCGGGCCGGACAAAGGTTTATGAAGCGATTGTACGCGGAGACGACACCTTCGAGGCTGGTATTCCGGAATCTTTCAACGTGCTGGTCAAAGAACTCAAGTCGCTGGGATTGAATGTTGAACTTAATCGTCAAGACCCTGCGTGATGTTTGTTGTGCGGAACTGGTCGCTGAACGGAATCCTCTGGGGATCGAAATTTATGGAGTGCTTCGATGAATGAATTAATGAATATCTTCGGGCAGGTTGCAACGAATGAAACGTTTGATCAAATCCGAATTTCGATTGCCGCACCGGAACGAATTCGGAGTTGGTCATTTGGCGAAATCAAAAAGCCCGAGACTATAAATTATCGTACCTTTAAACCGGAACGTGACGGACTTTTCTGTGCCCGGATATTTGGTCCAATCAAAGATTACGAATGTTTGTGCGGTAAGTACAAACGTATGAAATATCGCGGAATTATCTGCGAAAAGTGCGGTGTCGAGGTGACATTGAGCAAAGTCCGACGTGAGCGGATGGGACATATCGAACTTGCATCTCCTGTTGCCCATATCTGGTTCCTAAAGTCTTTACCCAGCCGTATCGGCCTTTTGCTCGACATGACATTGAAAGATATTGAGCGGGTTCTATACTTTGAAAATTTTGTCGTCGTTGATCCAGGTTTTACAACTTTGGAAGAGAGGCAGCTCCTCAACGAGGAACAATACCTTGATGCCCAGGACGAATACGGTGAGGATTCTTTTACGGCTATGATTGGCGCTGAGGCGCTTAAGCGCATGCTGGGTGAAATTGACCTCGAAAACGAGCTTGAAACAGTTCGTACGGATTTGAATGAAACTGGCTCGGAAGCAAAACGTAAAAAATTCGTTAAGCGGCTAAAATTGATTGAGGCATTTATTAACTCTGGTGCGCGTCCTGAATGGATGATTCTAGAGGTTGTTCCTGTTATTCCACCTGAGCTGCGTCCCCTGGTGCCGCTGGATGGAGGGCGATTTGCGACTTCGGATTTGAACGATCTTTACCGCCGCGTGATCAATCGTAATAATCGCCTTAAAAGGCTTATAGAGCTGCGTGCGCCGGACATTATCGTCAGGAATGAAAAGCGTATGCTGCAAGAGTCGGTCGACGCTTTGTTTGATAACGGTAGGCGCGGCCGGGTAATTACCGGTGCAAACAAGAGGCCACTAAAGTCCCTTTCTGACATGCTTAAGGGAAAACAAGGTCGTTTCCGACAAAATCTTCTCGGCAAGCGGGTCGACTATTCCGGTCGTTCGGTGATTGTGGTTGGACCAGAACTAATGTTGCATCAATGTGGGCTCCCCAAGAAAATGGCGCTCGAATTGTTCAAACCCTTTATTTATTCTAAGCTTGAAATTTACGGGATGGCGAGCACTATCAAGGCCGCTAAGCGCCTCGTGGAAAAGGAGCGTCCCGAGGTTTGGGATGTCTTAGAAGAAGTGATCCGCGAACATCCGGTGATGCTTAATCGTGCACCAACCCTTCATCGACTTGGTATTCAGGCTTTTGAACCAGTCTTGATAGAAGGCAAAGCAATTCAGCTGCACCCGCTAGTATGTACGGCGTTTAACGCTGATTTTGATGGGGATCAGATGGCTGTGCATGTGCCGTTATCGCTAGATGCCCAACTTGAAGCGCGCGTATTGATGATGTCAACAAATAACATCCTCAGTCCAGCCAACGGCAAACCAATCATTGTTCCGTCACAGGACATCGTTCTTGGGCTTTACTACCTGACCCTGGAACGAGAAGGAGAGCCCGGTGAAGGAATGGCGTTTGGAGATATCGGCGAAATTGAGCAAGCCTTAGATAGCGGTGCGGTGTCGCTCCACTCTAAAGTGCAGGTTCGTCTTCAGACCGTGGATGTAGATGGCAATAACAAAATCGTCCGGGTGGAGACTACGCCCGGGCGCGTAAAGGTCATGCAGCTCGTTCCTAAGTCGAACAGGGTCGACATGGGCATTGTAAACCAGTTGTTGACCAAAAAGGAAATTACCAATGCAATCGACGTCGTTTATCGCCATTGCGGACAAAAAGACACAGTGATATTTGCCGACCATCTTATGGCGCTCGGTTTCCAGCATGCCTGTAACAGTGGGATCTCTTTTGGGAAGGACGATTTGATCGTTCCCGAAGCGAAAGAAAATTTAGTTGGCGACGCCCAGGAGAGAGTAAAAGAATACGAGCAACAATATCTAGATGGCCTTATTACGCAGGGCGAAAAATACAATAAGGTCGTCGATGTTTGGTCACAATGTACTGACCAAGTTGCCCAGGAGATGATGAAGGAGATTTCTTCGCCCAAACCCGGCCAACCGGTTAATTCCATATTTATGATGGCGGACTCTGGCGCCCGTGGGTCGGCAGCTCAAATGAAGCAGCTTGCGGGTATGCGTGGCTTGATGGCAAAGCCATCGGGCGAAATTATCGAAACGCCTATCATCTCTAATTTTAAGGAAGGGTTAACCGTGTTGGAGTATTTCAACTCGTCGCACGGTGCTCGAAAGGGGCTTGCCGATACCGCATTGAAGACAGCCAACTCTGGTTATCTTACACGACGTTTAGTCGATGTGGCCCAGGATTGCACAATTTTAGAAGAAGATTGTGGGTCTGAACGGGGCCTCACGGTTCGAGCAGCCATGGAAGGCGGGGTAGTGATTGAACCTTTAACGGAACGTATTCTGGGGCGTGTTCCCGCAAGTCCGATTGTCGATCCGGTGGGCGGCGATACGATCGTTAAAACCGGGCAGATGATAGAGGAAGATGTCCTCGAACAAATAGAAGACGCTGGTGTAGAAACTGTCCATATTCGATC
>CAYZMI010000060.1:9856-13702 GCA_964479475.1 uncultured Rhodospirillaceae bacterium
AACCGAAACTTGGTCAAAGATACAAAAGGCATGTTTGTCGTCATGGCGCGCAACTCTGAGGTGGTTTTAATAGATGACAATGGGCGTGAGCGAGCGAGCTACAAGGTTCCGTATGGTGCTCGTCTCATAAAAGATGACGGAGCAAAAGTAAAAAGAGGAGACCGGTTGGCTGAGTGGGATCCATATACGCTCCCCATAATTTCGGAGCGCGAGGGTAATGCTAACTATATGGACCTCGCCGAGGGCGTTTCTATGCGTGAAATTGTGGATGAGGCGACCGGAATTTCTTACAAAAAAGTGATCGATTGGAAACAGCAACCTAAGGGTTCCGATTTGCGGCCCCGAATTACATTGCGTGATAATGATGGTGAAGTTGTCCAACTCACTAACGGTGCTGAAGCACGCTATTTTATGTCAGTCGATGCGATTCTTTCGGTCGAACCGGGCGCCAAAGTCCACGCTGGTGACGTTCTTGCGCGTATTCCGCGTGAAACAAGCAAGACCCGCGATATTACTGGTGGATTACCTCGTGTTGCTGAACTATTCGAAGCACGAAAACCAAAAGATTTTTCGATCATCAGCGAAATTGATGGCCGGGTAGAGTTTGGTAAAGACTATAAAGCTAAACGGCGAATTGTAGTGCATCCGGTCGATGATGACGGGGATCCCGTAGAACATCTGATTCCCAAGGGTAAGCACATAAGCGTTCAAGAAGGAGATGTTGTCGAAAAAGGCGACTTTTTGATGGATGGAAATCCAGTTCCGCATGATATATTGAGAGTGTTAGGTGTTGAAGCCCTGGCAAATTACCTGATTGATGAAATTCAGGAAGTCTACCGGCTGCAAGGTGTAAAAATTAATGACAAGCACATCGAAGTCATTTCGCGGCAAATGATGCAAAAGGTCGAGATTACAGAACCCGGTGAAACTACCTATCTTGTTGGAGAACAGGTTGACCGAGATGAGTTCGACAGTGCAAACGCAGCATTAAAGGGCAAAAAACAAAATCAGGCGGCCGCTCAGCCTATGTTACATGGTATTACCAAGGCCTCTTTGCAGACAAAGTCATTTATTTCCGCTGCATCTTTTCAGGAGACCACTCGTGTTCTCACTGAAGCGGCAGTTTCAGGAAAAATTGACGATTTGGATGGGTTAAAAGAAAACGTCATCGTCGGGCGGCTTATTCCGGCAGGTACAGGCTCGTATATGAACAAAGTGCGGCACGTGGCGCATGAGCGCGATATTGAAATAATGGCTACCATCGGTACTAGTGAAGATATTGACGCTACCCCAGTGGACGATCAGGTTTCGGAAGATAGTCAGCCGAGCGCAGCCGAATAGAGGTAAAATAAACCGAGTTTACGAGCTATCTCGACTAGACAACCTAGTTTAGTCGAGACAGCTTATCCTTTTAAAATTACTTTAATTTTTTTAACATTTTTCTTGGTTGACGGACTATATAACCCCCACTATATTGCGCGCCTCTTTGGGGGAGCTGGTGGTAGGAAATCATCCTAGACGCTGTTCCCATTGAATTGGCGATTACAACTTTGTATTTGAGCCGTTTGCAACGGCGGTAAGGCCCGCGAAGGTCTCAATTTGTGCTTTCGCAGGCTACGCCCGTATTCGGCTTTTACTTTATCGAAGGATAGACGTTTTGCCGACGGTTAACCAACTCATCCGCAAGCCGCGTAAGCGGCCAGTAGCCCGAAATAAAGTGCCAGCAATGGAGGGGTGTCCTCAAAAAAGAGGCGTTTGCACTCGAGTCTATACTACTACACCGAAGAAACCAAACTCGGCACTTCGTAAGGTAGCTCGTGTACGCCTCACCAACGGATTTGAGGTTACGAGCTATATTCCAGGTGAGGGGCATAATCTGCAGGAGCACTCTGTCGTCATGATTCGTGGCGGTCGCGTCAAGGATTTACCGGGTGTACGATATCATATTATCCGTGGTGTTCTCGATACGCAGGGCGTTGGCGACCGGCGTCAAAGGCGATCGAAGTACGGCGCAAAGCGTCCGAAATAGGAGTTCATCATGTCTCGACGGCGTTCTGCAGAAAAAAGAGAAATACTCCCAGATGCAAAGTTCGGTGATCCCGTAATTACTAAGTTTATTAATTGTCTAATGATGCAGGGCAAAAAGTCAGCAGCTGAGCGTATAGTTTATTCCGCTCTTGATACAATCGAGGAACGGAGTAAGCAGGATCCATTGAAAATGTTTCACGAAGCGCTAGACAATGTCAAACCGACAGTAGAGGTGCGTTCTCGACGCGTTGGCGGAGCAACTTACCAAGTCCCGGTTGAGGTGCGTCCTGATCGTCGGCAGGCATTGGCAATTCGTTGGCTGATTGATACAGCACGGGGCCGATCTGAAAATTCAATGACTGACCGATTATCGAACGAACTTCTTGACGCGGCTAATAATCGCGGCACTGCGGTAAAAAAACGGGAGGACACCCACCGGATGGCGGAGGCCAATAAGGCCTTTTCGCATTATCGATGGTAGGGCGGCGGCGCATAGAGTTTTAAGGCGAGTCCCATGGCACGAGGCACATCACTAGATCACTACCGCAACATTGGCATCATGGCGCACATTGATGCAGGTAAGACTACGACCACTGAACGCATTTTGTATTATACCGGCCGCGCTTACAAAATCGGCGAGGTGCATGAAGGCACCGCGACGATGGATTGGATGGAGCAAGAACAGGAGCGTGGGATAACTATCACGTCAGCTGCAACAACCTGTTTTTGGCGCGATCACCGTATCAATATAATTGACACACCCGGTCATGTGGATTTTACAATTGAGGTTGAGCGGTCTCTTCGTGTATTGGATGGGGCTGTTGCAGTATTCGATGCTGTCTCTGGCGTCGAGCCGCAGTCCGAAACCGTATGGCGACAAGCTGACAAATATGATGTACCCCGCATCTGTTTTGTCAACAAAATGGATCGAGTGGGCGCCAATCTTTTCAATACCATTGGGATGATCAGTGACCGATTGGGGGCAAGCCCACTGCTATTGCAACTTCCTATTGGTAGCGAGGCAGATTTTGTCGGCGTTGTGGATTTGGTGGAAAACCGCGCTATTGTCTGGAAGGATGAAACGCCGGGTGCTGAATTCGACTACACAAATATTCCGTCGGAACTCGCCGATCAGGCATCTGAATATCGGATAAGACTTATCGAAGCGGTCGTCGAGTATGACGATGTTGCGATGGAGGCCTATCTCGACGGTGAAGAGCCTTCGGTCGAAATACTTAAACAATGTATCCACAAAAGCACAATCGGTGGTGCGTTCGTGCCAATTCTGTGCGGAACAGCCTTTAAAAATAAAGGTGTACAGCCGTTACTTGATGCGATTGTGGATTATTTGCCTTCGCCTACTGAGGTGCCGGCCATTCGTGGAGTCAAGCAGAGTACCGAAGAAGAAATTTTCCGGTCCTGCAATGACGATGAGCCATTAGCAGCACTCGCCTTTAAGGTAATGAATGATCCGTTCGTTGGCTCACTCACATTCGTCAGGATCTATTCCGGCGTGCTCAAAGGTAGCTCATCAATTCTTAATTCGGTCAAGGATAAGCGCGAGCGGGTCGGACGAATTCTCCTTATGCATGCCAATTCACGTGAGGATATTTCGGAAGCATATGCTGGCGACATTGTTGCGCTGGCAGGACTCAAGCTAACCACCACTGGTGAGACACTATGTGATCCCAGTGATGCAGTGATTTTGGAACGTATGGAGTTCCCAGACCCGGTAATTGAAGTAGCGGTCGAACCTAAGACCAAGGCGGATCAAGAAAAAATGGGTGTAGCGTTGAACCGCTTGGCTCAGGAAGACCC
>CAYZMI010000061.1:0-8031 GCA_964479475.1 uncultured Rhodospirillaceae bacterium
GACGATTGGATGCATTGGGGTGGTCCGTCTGCCGATGAAGTGTGGGCGCGGTATTACATCGAGCATTCTCTCCACGATCTCTATCATTGGGCAGAAGATCAAGGTGCCAAATGGGTTGATATGAAGCCGCAGGAAGGCAACTCAGTCATGCGATGGACGCGGACGGAGGGGAATGGTCGCGGGTTAATGACGTCTCTTATCGACTCCTATCAGAAGAAGGGCGGGGAAATTGTTCTTAATGCAGAAATCACCCGGCTAAAGCACGATAACGGCCGCGTTACCGGACTTGAAGGCATCGATTCCCGTACGGGTGAGGCGGTTAATATCGATAGCCAAATTGTGGTTGTAACGACCGGTGGATTCAACTCTAACCTCGATATGGTTCTTGAATCTAAGCCAGAATTGGGCAACGAGCGGGTCATGGAGGGATCGGGCCGCGGTTCAACCGGTGACGGGCACAAGATGGTACGGGCAGTGGGCGGATACCTCACCCATTTGGACCATATATGGATTTACGTTTATGCGACGCCTGACTACCGCGATCCTGACGGGCGGCGCGGTCTGGTGTGCCGCCAAATTCCCGGCTATATCTGGGTTAACCAGCAAGGGGTTCGGTTTCACAATGAAGCTCGGTCGGGTGCTGCTTCGGCGACACCCGCGCTGATGGCCCAAACTCCCCGCCACGCTTGGGCCGTCATTGATCGGATTATGGCTGATAAGCTCGAAGTTGCTGATCCGTATTATCGCTTAGGCGACAAAGTGAACAGTGAAAAAGTGGACGAACTGCTGACCAATTCTCCATTCATTAAAAGCGCGAATTCACTTGAAGGTCTTGCTAGTGAAATAGGTGTAAATTCGGCTGCATTCATAGAGACGGTGAAGCGCTATAACGCCGCCATCGAGAAGGGGGTGGAAGATGATCCTGAATTCGGTAAACCGCTCAGACAGTCCAAGGTATTCGATACCCCACCATATTTTGCACTACAATTTTTCCCGCTGGCGCGTAAAAATTTTGGCGGCATAAAAACTGATATTCGTTGCCGTGTGCTAGACAAACATTTTGAACCAATTGATAAGCTTTATGCGGCAGGCGAAGCTTGCGGTATGGCAGGTGGTCATATTAACGGCCGCGCCGGACTTGAGGGAACAATGCTTGGTCCGTCGGTGTTTAGCGGACGTGTGGCAGGTGGATGGGCCGCCCAAGAATTGGGGCATGGTGACGGATTCGAGGGCACTCCAAATAGGTAACCGGCGATAATTATATATACCGCCCGTTTGGGCAGTGACACTCAGCGCGTTATTCCAGGTTTACTAATCCGCCGATTTGCAAAACGATTGTACCGTTTGGAGCAAATTTCAGGGGGAGCTAAATTGGTATTGAATTCGCGCCATTCGCGTTTAGATGACACGACGTCTTCGGTCGCAGCTTGCTATATTTAGGTGTTATCCCAATAAGAAGGGTCTCAGTCATCGAGCACCTGCGGCACTGCTTATTGCGTCTCCACCTTATGCCGGTATGGGCGGTGCGGCTCCTTCGACTTGAACACGATATCCAGACCGGATATCAGGTAAATAATCGTTTATTGCGTAGTGGTGACAACACCGGTTATCCCAAAATGCGATGGAATGCGGTTCCCAGCGAAAGCGGAAAAAGAATTCTGGGGAACGGCAATGTTCTTTCAGCATTTTGGCTATGCCTTTGCCCTCAGTACGAGGAACACCGTTAATCCAGCGAACCGCAGAAGGGCTCAAATACAATGCCTTTCGCCCGCTTTCGGGATGACGAACAATCAAAGGGTGCTCGGATCGGGGCGTGCCGTCACCAAATATGCGTACGCCGTCATGCAAAGCGGTAAGTCCTCCCAAATATTCCTTCATGCGTTCGGACAGGGCATCGTAGGCCGCGTACATACTCACAAATATTGTGTCACCGCCGCCGTTAGGTGGCACCGTGTGCAAGTATAGTATGCTGGCCTTGGGAGGAATCGGAGCACAGGATTGGTCGGTGTGCCAGCTGTTACCGGATATTTCACCGTGAGAGTCTTCGTCAAAATGAAATCGTCGCACCCGGGGGTCATCTGATTCCGAGCTATGAGTATTTTTACCGGCATGTTGGCCGAGCGAACCAAAATATGCACCGAGGCGCGCATGGTCGTCGAAGCTGATTTTTTGGTCTCTAAAAAACAGCACGAGATTTTCTCTGAACGCACGCTTGAGCTCAGTGATCTCCATTTCTGATAGGGGCCGGTTTAGATCTATGTTGCTTATTTCCGCACCGATATGTGGGCTACAACGGGTTACGGTGATGGTCTGATATGCATCGTTACTAGCGAGTCCGTCCATGAGTTCCTCTCATTGCCGTCACAGAAGTGCCGTTGTTCGTGCCCATTTAGCTAGCATGACGCGAATTCAGCAAACGCGCAATAAATTTGGATTGGTTAAATTTTGTTGGTTATTGCCCATTTTCTTGCTCGGGACGATTTGTACCAGTACTGTGCGCGCGGATTTGCGCCGACATTTTAAAATTCGCGACTAGGAGACTACATTTGCGTTACGTGAGTACCAGGGGGCAAGCTCCGATTTTGGAATTTGAAGACGCTGTTTTGGCCGGTTTGGCGCGAGATGGCGGGCTTTACATGCCGGAATTTTGGCCGCAGCTAGATGCCAGCCAGCTCCAGAGCCTGCATGGTGCGCCCTATAGCGAGGTCGCCTATCAGGTTATAGCACCTTTTGTAGGCGATTCTTTTAATGTTTACGAATTGGAGGTTATGATTGGTGCTTCCTATGCTCAGTTTAGCCATCCGGCTGTGGCATCGCTTTGCCAACTCGGCGATAATAGTTGGTTACTCGAGCTATTCCATGGGCCAACTCTAGCTTTTAAAGATTTTGCATTACAATTTTTGGGCCGATTGTTCGAGCATATCCTTGCCAAGCGTGGTCAACGCATCACTATCGTGGGCGCAACCTCTGGAGATACAGGTTCAGCAGCTATAGAAGCTTGCCGGGATCGGGAGGCCATTGATATTTTTATGCTGCACCCGGAGGGACGGATTTCCGAAATTCAACGACGACAGATGACTACTGTAGGCTCAACTAATGTGCACAATATTGCCATCGCTGGTACGTTTGACGATTGCCAGAACCTGGTTAAAGCCATGTTTAATGATGAACCATTCCGAGATGCATTGTGCCTTTCGGCGGTTAATTCGATCAATTGGGCGCGTATCATGGCTCAGGCAGCTTATTATTTCTCTTCGGCAATTGCGTTGGGTGCACCTGATCGCGCCGTTTCCTTTGCTGTTCCTACCGGCAATTTTGGCGACGTATTTGCCGGTTACGTTGCGGCAAGGATGGGATTGCGAGTTGAGCAGTTGCTTATCGGTACCAATGACAACGATATTCTAACGCGATTTTTTGAGACTGGTGATATGACCGTTCGACCGGTCAAACCGACGCTGGCACCGGCAATGGATATTCAGGTATCGTCCAACTTTGAGCGGTTGATCTTTGATCTCAACGGTCGCGACGGACACGCAATCAGCCAATTAATGGGCGAGTTCCATGAAAGCGGCTCTATGCGCCTCCCAGAAGCTAATTTATCGGCGGCGCGAGAGCTCTTCGATGCTGCGCGTCTTGATGATACAGGGATTGCGAAAATCATTGGTCAGGTTTGGCGGGAGGCTAAGATCCTTCTAGATCCCCACACTGCAACCGCTGTTTTTGCGGCCGAGACTAAACGACGCAACCAATCCTGTCCTATGATCATCTTGGGGACTGCTCATCCTGCCAAGTTTGTCGACGTAGTCGAAAGCGCTATTGGTGAGCGTCCTGAATTGCCCGAGCGGCTCGCTCCCCTTTTTGATCTGCCCGAGAATTTGGTCAGCCTGCCCAACGATCTAGCTGAGGTGCAGTCTTTGGTTCGCGACCTTGCGACGGTGACGAACCCATGACCGTAAATCAATCTACATTGAATAATGGTCTTACGGTGGTTAGCCACCGCATGGAAACAGTGGAAACGGTATCTCTTGGTGTTTGGGTGCGAGTAGGAACGCGATACGAGCCTGTGGAGATTAATGGAATTTCCCATTTACTTGAACATATGGCCTTCAAGGGTACAACGAAACGATCAGCATTACAGATTGCTGAAGAAATCGAATCTGTGGGTGGACATCTAAACGCTTATACATCGCGTGAAGTAACTGCTTACCACGCTACGGTATTGAAAGAAGATGTGGCTCTAGCCGTCGAAATCATCGCTGATATTCTGCAGAATTCTAATTTTGACGAGCCAGAGCTCGAACGGGAACGAGCTGTTGTGCTGCAGGAGATCGGGCAGGCGAACGATACGCCGGAGGATGTCATCTACGACCGCCTTCAAATTACAGCCTTTCCCGACCAGCCCATAGGTCGCCCAGTACTCGGTCCACCAGATATTGTTGCTGCTATGCCGCGTGCCACTTTGGTCGATTTTATGGCCACGCATTATATCGCACCAAGTATGATAGTCGGTGCGGCAGGCAAACTTGATCATGGCGCCTTAGTGGCCCAGGTAGACCAGGAGTTTTCGACGCTAGCGAGTGGGCTAGCTGACAACCCTCAGAGGATCGACTACCGAGGTGGTGACCATCGCGAAATCAGGTCTTTGGAACAGGCTCACTTTATCCTGGGATTTGAAGGGGTTGGCTACCATGACACTGATTATTACGCTCTTGCTATTGCCTCCACGATCCTTGGCGGAGGAATGTCTTCACGCCTATTTCAGAAAATCCGTGAACAGCTCGGGCTAGCTTATTCTATCTATAGCTTTTCTTCGTCCTATGAGGAGGGCGGTTTGTTTGGCATTTATGCGGCTACAGGAACCGAAGGTCTCGTTGCCTTGATTCCAGCGCTATGCGATGAGCTCATGCGCGCAACGGACAAAATTGGGGACGCAGAGTTAGCTCGGGCAAAGGCGCAACTTCGTGCAGCTCTTGTCATGTCACTCGAGAGCACCTCTGCTCGTGCTGAGCAAATAGCCCGGCAAACTGCAATTTTTGGGCGGCCGCAGACTATCCAGGAGATGACGTCTAAGGTTGAAGAGGTGAATTCGGCGGCAGTTACATCCGTCATCGCGCGCATGTTGGCAGGATCGCCGACCGTAGTTTCTTTAGGCCCAATCGACCGTCTTGAGCCATATGAGGTTATTACTACGCGGCTGCAATAGCGATTTAAAACCCGAATTATTCGAATTATTAATTCCTGAATACGGCGCTAAATTCTGTTTTGCATTAGTAAATAAGTTTGAGGATTTTTCTAGCACGCAATTTATGCGTGTCCAGCGGCGCCCGAAAGTTTGCTAAAATCAATCCCCATCTTGGCCATGGCGCGTTCCCATTTCAAATCAATTGAGGAACCAAATATCAGATCGTCGTCCGCCTGAACGTTAAGCCATCCGTTGGCTTGAATTTCTTCGTCTAGTTGACCGGGCCCCCAGCCCGCATAGCCTAGTGCTAACAGGCTACTGGCGGGGCCATTTCCATCGGCAATGGCCTTAAGAATATCGACCGTGGCGGTAAGAGCAACATTATCCTCGATCACTAGAGTTGCATCCTGCTGGTAGTCAGCGGAATGGAGTACGAAACCGCGGCCAGTTTCCACCGGTCCGCCAAAATGCACGTGTATTCCATTATCTGCGGTTGCCGACTCTAAATTGAGTTGTTCCAAGAGGTCGGGGAATGTCACGCTATCCACTAGTTTGTTAACTACTAAACCCATGGCGCCATCGGGTGTGTGGGCACATACATAGACTACGGAGCGGGAAAATCGAGGATCTTCCATCTGCGGCATAGCAACTAGTACGTGACCTGTCAGATATCCTGATGTATCGCTGACAATGGTCATGGCGACCTCATTTTTTTATTGCGGTAGGTCCTAAATCAATACACATAAAATTTAGTCTTACGTGATAGGTGACATATTCATATATAATAACCGAACCACCAAGCTAAAGCGTTACTAGAGTGATTCTTTCTCGAAATTTGACCCAAAAAAGGCATATTTGTGTTTATTTAGCGGCAATCTTAGGGTTGTTTTGGTCGTCTGGCATTGCACTGGGTGCAACCGGTCCGTGGTGGCAAACCGATCATGGTAAGTTGCGTCTTATCTCCAAGGCCAATTCTACCGGAAATGCCGCAAACCTAAAACTAGGCCTACAATTTCAAATGAAGCCTGGTTGGAAAATTTATTGGCGTTCGCCGGGCGATGCCGGGTTCCCACCGCGCCTCAACTGGGCGGGCTCGTCAAACATTGCCAAAGTAAAAATCTATTGGCCCATACCGGTGCGTTTTTCGGTATTGGGCCTAGAAACGCTAGGCTACAAAAACGAGGTGGTACTTCCTCTTGAAGTTGAGACTTTTGAATCTGGTAAACCGATCTCCGCGCGCGCTCAGGTTTCGTTTTTAACCTGCGAGAAAATATGTGTTCCATACCAAGCGAAGCTAACACTTGACCTGCCCACAGGCCCCGAAACTAATTCTTTGGAGGCCGCTATCATTAATCAGTTTGCTGCACGGGTGCCAAGAAAAGCGGGGCGGGCTGCTATTTCGATTATGTCTGCAGAAATCGATGGTGCGCCCGGGAATCAGCAGCTTAGAGTCGTCGCAAGTGTGGCGGGATCCTTCATTGCACCCGATTTGCTTGTCGAAGGCCCGCCCGGTTTTCGTTTTGGTAAAGTGCGGGTCAAAATTCTCGAAACCATAAGTGGTTCAGGCCAGGCCATTTTGCTAGCAACCGTGTTACCCCCGAGCCAAAACGTGAAGCAAAAAATGTCCGCCAATTTAATCGGTATGCCAGTGACGGTCACTGTAATAGATGGCACGCGTGCCGTTGAACAAACAATCCACACTAGTAGAGGGGTAGCTACTGTTAGACCGGTTGGATTCGATCAGGCGCAAACTACATCCGCTGTGTCATTTACCGAGTTTCTTGCAATTCTCGGTCTCGCTCTTATTGGCGGGTTGATTCTCAACTTGATGCCTTGTGTGCTACCTGTTCTCTCACTCAAGCTTCTATCAGTGATAGGCCACGGCGGGTCGAAATTATCAGATGTTCGAAAGGCGTTTCTGGCCTCCGCTGCTGGTATAGTTGTTTCTTTTATGGTTCTAGGCACTGTTGCTGTGGCGCTGAAAAGTGGTGGTCACGCTGTCGGGTGGGGAATTCAATTCCAGCACCCGCTATTTTTGACGACTACCACGGTAATGGTTGCGTTGTTCGCAGCAAACTTATGGGGCTTGTTTGAAATCCGGCTGCCCGGCATGGTTTCTCATGCCGCGCTCTCGGCGGAAAACCTTGCTCCAGATGGTATTACCAAGCATTTCGTCACAGGTGTGTTTGCGACATTGTTAGCGACACCATGTTCCGCTCCATTTCTTGGCACCGCTGTTGGGTTCGCGCTAGCGCGCGGTGTCTTTGAAATAATGTCAATTTTTGCCATGCTCGGTGTGGGGCTTGCTCTGCCCTATTTACTTTTTGCGGCGCGTCCGCGGATGGCGAGGTGGTTACCTCAGCCAGGCCGTTGGATGGTCATTCTACGGATCATATTGGGTTTTGCGCTAGCGGGTACTGCGAGTTGGCTACTGACTGTACTCAACAACCAGTGTGGCATGGATGCTGCATTGGTTGCCGCCGGTTTGGTTGCCTTATTGTTAATTGTGCTTTGGGTGGGTAGGTCAGCCAGGACCAATACTCCCCGCTATGTATGGGGTACTGCAACAGTTGTGGCTTTATTGGGAATTGTTGTGCCTCCGCAATTTGCTCAAAAAACTTCACCGTTGCAACCCACTGTTGATGTCCCCGTCCGTTGGCAGCCGTTTTCACCGAATTCCATTGCTCATCACGTTGCGAACGGGCGCACGGTATTCGTCGATGTTACGGCGGATTGGTGTATCACCTGTAAGGTCAACAAGGTAATGGTACTGCACACCAGACGAATAAGCGCTCGACTTAACAATGTCGACATTATTGCCATGCAGGCCAATTGGACCCGGCCTAATC
>CAYZMI010000061.1:8131-11580 GCA_964479475.1 uncultured Rhodospirillaceae bacterium
TAATTAAGCAAAGGAAGACATCGATGAAAGTTTACTTCACAGGCAACTCACCTTACGCCCGGAAGGTCCGTATCGCCGCCATCGAAACCGGTCAGCGAGATAAAATAGATTGGGCTTTGATAACTCGCGAAGAACGCGCGGAAATCGTGCCGAACTTAAATCCACTCGGCAAAGTACCTGTTGCAATCATGGACACCGGCGAAGCACTCTATGATTCCCCCGTGATTTGTGCCTGGGTTGATGCACAGCACAATGGTTCAAAACTTATACCGTCGGATGGTCCCGAGCGGTGGCAGGTCATGCAACTCGAAGCGCTCGGCGACGGACTGGGTGAAGCAGTGATTGCGACGTCGCAGGAAGATCAGAGGCCCGGAGAAAAACGATCCCAGGGTATCGTCGATCGACAGAAGGGCAAAGCCACAGCCGCGCTAAATTTTCTCAATGCTCGGGCTAATGACTTCAACATCCCGCCGCTGATGGGGGAAATCGCGGTCGCGTGTGCGCTCGGCTATATGGAATTTCGTGATGTTGTACCTGGGTGGCGAGAAACCTATCCCAATCTTGGCAGATGGTATGCCGAAATTCTGCAGCGCCCCTCATTTGTAGAAACTACACCGGATTGAGAATACCCTAATTTGGTGACCACCTTCCTGCTCCTAAAGGTGACAACTACAATGAGGACGGGTTGTTACGAAGTTCAATTCTATGCCCTTACATTTTGGACAGTTAGTCAGTGCCAAATCTTATTTTAACTTAGGCAACTAACCACGCCCTGCCTCGAGCGCGCGCCAGACTTTTTCGGGCGTTGCCGGCATTTCCACAGGACCGGCCCCAGCATGGTGCAGCGCATCATTTACGGCGTTCTGCACTGCTGGCAACGCACCGCAGGTGCCTGCCTCGCCAACACCTTTGACGCCGAGCGGATTGCGCAGTGTTGGGATTTCGTTGGCCGATATATTGAAATCGCAAAAATCGTCCGCTCGTGGCATGCAGTAGTCCATGAACGAACCTGTCATGAGCTGTCCGTTTTCCTGATCGTAGTGGATGTCTTCCATCAGAATTTGGCTTGCACCCTGCACTATGCCGCCATGCACCTGTCCATCAAACAGGAGAGGATTTAATACGGTGCCTGCGTCATCCACTGCGGTATAGCGTACTATAGAAATTTTGCCCGTATCAGCGTCTATCTCCACCTCGGCGAGATGGCTGCCGTTGGGGTATGTGGGAGCTTCACCTATTCCCATGCCAAATTCGCCATGTTCGTAAAAACCAGGTTCAATATCTGGCGGTAGCTTAGGTTTCTGAAATGCGGTCTTGGCTACTTCCGTGAGGTCGATGGAACGGTCTGTCCCGGCCACAGTGAATTGGCCGTTTGAATAATCAATGTCATCCTCCGCTGCTTCCAATAAATGCGCGGCAATGCGCTTGCCCTTGGCAATTACCTTATCTGCGGCATTTGCAACCGCTGAACCCACGAACACCGCGCATCGCGCATTAAAGGTGCCGACACCGGTTGCAACCTTATCGGTATCGCCGAATCGGTATTTGACGTCGTGACCATCGATACCAAGTTTTTCTGAAAGCACCTGTTTAAATGTGGTTGCATGTCCCTGGCCATGATCCATGGCACCTGAAATCAAGGTTATGCTGCCTCCTGGATCGAAGCGTAATTCAACATGTTCAAAATTGGTACTGGCAACGCCTGTGACCGTATTGGAGGTCCCGAATCCGAGATACTTCCCACGCTTTTGGGCCTCAACACGGCGTTTTTCTGCGCCAACATAATCTCCGGTATCAAGACATTCGTCGTAATTGCTGACGAAATCGCCACAATCGTATGTATCTCCAAGGCTCGTCTTATAAGGCATATCAGCGGCTGCGAGCGTGTTAATACGCCGCACTTTCGCCGGGTCGAGCCCAAGATCGCGTGCTGCGATATCCACCATGACTTCCAAGACGAAGACTGGTTCCGGTTTAGCGCCACCACGATATTGAGCGTTGCCGATCATATTGGTAAATGCACCTGTAACTTTTGCGTGAATTGCTGGTATGCCGTAGACACCAGCAAGTCCACCAAGTCCTCCGGTAGCGCTGCGCAGATTGCGATCAGTACTAAAATAAGCACCGATGGGCACCTTGGTGTGGGTGCGCAATCCGATGAATTCGTGATCGCTATTGAGCGCTAGCTCAGCCTCAACCCAGCCGCCTCGCGCCTGCTCGTCGGTAAGAAAGCCCTCCGAACGGTCGGCAATCCATTTGATTGGCCGGTCGACTACTTCCGATGCCCATAGCGCTAGACTATATTCCGGGTGGCAGCCGCCACGGGTTCCGAATCCTCCACCCATATTGTCACAAATAACCCGTAGCTTGGTTTGGGGCATGCCAAATATTTGGCCCGCGATCATTCCGCGCATACCATGCGCCGACTGTACCGTGGCCCGTAGCTCGTATCGGTCCTCGAAACTATCGTAATTGGCGATGCAACCCCGATTTTCCATCGGGTTGCCGGTAATGCGATTAACGCAAACGCGATGGCGTGCAATATGTGCCGCTTGGGAAAACGCCGCCTCGACCGCCGCTGCATCGCCGCGTTCAAAGGTATAGGCTTCGTTATCGGCATTTTCTGGCCAGATAATTGAAGAATCTGTTGCGAGTGCATCGTCCACCGAATTGATACTGGGTAGCGGGTCGTAATCTACAGAGATTGCTTCGGCAGCGTCCTTCGCTTGGTTGATAGTCTCGCCGATGATAAAGGCGACCGGCTGGCCGACATAACGTACTCGTCCCTGGGCAAGTAGCGGATGTGATACTGCATAGCCCGGCTTACCGTCACTGCGCTGTCCGGCTGCCACCGTTTTAAACGCGCCAAGGCCACGTGCCGCCAACTCTTCTCCGGTGAGAATAGCTAGAATTCCTGGCATCAATTTAGCGGCTGTTGTGTCGATGGCACGAATATCGGCATGTGCCAGGGGAGAGCGCAGCACGGTGGCGCGTGCTTGCCTGAGGATGTCTATGTCGTCGGTATAACGGCCGCGGCCTTGTAGAAGCCGCAGATCCTCTTCGCGCAAGACAGCTTGGCCAATACGATTCTCAGTCATATATCGGTGCTCCTAAAAAGAAGTTTATAAAATTCTATGAGCCGTTTGCCGGGGAGTCCAATGCGATCTTTGAAGCGCTTAAAACCATCGGCGGACCCGTTCTTTGTAATCTCGATAGGTGTCGCCGAATTTGGCTTCGAGATAAGCTTCTTCGCGATTGATCACGCCATACTGGAGCAAGATGAGACACGGGATAAGCATGGCCAACGTCCACACTAAGAAGAGAGCGATGGCAGCACTAGCGTATAGCATTGACAGGGCGAAATACATGGGGTTGCGGGAATAACGGTAGGGTCCCGTGGTGACTATCGATAGCGCTGGTTTATGTAAATTAACATGTGTTTTTGCGCG
>CAYZMI010000061.1:11680-13521 GCA_964479475.1 uncultured Rhodospirillaceae bacterium
AGCCAGTCGTAAAGACGTGTAAGCAGAAATCTCAGCGCTGCTCCACGCGCTAGAATGGGAAGGGCCTCCAGTTCGTCACTTCCCATCGGGCGCACCGAATTGTATCCCTGTATGAGATTGCGGGCTTTGGCAATATTGAAATTGCCGTCTGTATCAAAACACCAAGCGTTAAGGCACACAGCTATTTCGTAGGCAAAAAAATCATTGCAGGCGAAATAGAAATCAATAATTCCGGACAATTTTCCGTTTAGAAAAAATACATTGTCTGGAAACAGATCGGCATGGATTACGCCTGAAGGCAGTCCATCTGGCCAGTTGCCTTCGAGATAGGTGACTTCATCTGCTACCGTTTGTTTCAATTCTGTTGCTACCTCGTTTGCTCCCACCTCTGTTTCAGCTGCAAGATTTTTCCAGCCCGACAACGATAGATTGTTTTCACGTTCAAGGGTTAAATTCGCAGCAGCCACGTGAAGCTTTGCCGCGGCTTCGCCCAATGCATGACAATTGGACGGGTTGATCTGTCTGGGCCACATGCCGTTGAGAAAGGTGACAATAGCTGCGGGACGATCGCAGAGATCGCGCAGGGTAGCGCCGTCTCGGCCGTGGATGGGTATGGGACATGGAAATTTGTTGGCCGCGAGATGATCCATCAATCCAAGGAAGAATGGCAGATCGTTACGTTCCACGCGTTTCTCATAAAGTGTCAGAATATAGCTGCCGCAATCAGTACTCAAAAGATAGTTGGAGTTTTCTACTCCTTCCGCGATACCTTTATAGTATTTAACCGCGCCGATATCGTATTGAGCGACGAAGGCTTCCAGTTCGTCGTCGGATACTTCCGTGTAAACCGCCATGATACGTCGATATAGACCTATGTGAGCCTGCCGCGCGTCACGCGGTTAGAACTCGGGGTAGGCTGAAATGTATGTTTTCCGTGGTAAAAGATACTTCCTCCACTTTCACCTCAAAATTCTCTTTAAACCGGCCTATTAATTCTTGGACTAAAATTTCTGGTGCTGACGCACCGGCTGTAATGCCTACAGTTTCAACTGCGTCCATCCAGTCAAGATCGAGATCGATGGCCCGCTCTATAAGGCAAGATTTTTTGCAACCTTCTGCAGATGCCACCTCGGCAAGTCTGCTGGAGTTGGACGAGTTGGGTGCGCCTAAGACGATAAACGCATCGCATCGTTTGGCTATCCTTTTTACTGCCGCCTGCCGGTTTGTGGTGGCGTAGCAGATGTCCTCCGTACGCGGCGCGCCGATATTCGGAAAACGCTGCTTGAGCGCAGCGATGATCTCCGCTGTGTCGTCCACCGACAGTGTCGTTTGTGTTACAAAAGACAGATTGTTCGGGTCGTCGATCTTCAGCTCAGCCACCTGTTCGACACTTTCTACCAATAAAATTTCCCCGTCCGGTAGCTGGCCCAGCGTGCCAACTACTTCCGGGTGGTTCGCATGCCCAATGAGGATCACACTGCGATTTTGTTTGTGATGCCGTTGCGCATCCACATGAACCTTGGTGACTAGTGGACAAGTCGCATCGATATTGATCAATTTACGGCGTTCGGCTTCTGCAGGTACAGATTTGGGTACACCATGAGCCGAAAAGATAACTGGAACGTCGTCTGGCACTTCGTCGATCTCTTCAACAAATATCGCTCCTTTTTTGCGGAGACCATCGACTACGAATTTATTATGCACTATTTCATGTCGCACATAGACTGGCGGCCCATACTTATCAAGGGCGCGTTCGACAATTTCTATTGCACGGTCGACACCGGCACAAAATCCGCGTGGCCCAGCGAGCAAGACAGTAAGGTCAGGTTTGGCCATAGCTC
>CAYZMI010000062.1:0-5075 GCA_964479475.1 uncultured Rhodospirillaceae bacterium
AAAGTCGGTGCCACGTTTGTTTTGTTTTGGAATGGGTTATAGCGCTCAGTACCTCTCTGCCTCTTTACTGGCAGACGGTTGGTCGATCGCTGGTACCAGCCAAACTGTAGACAAATGCGTTGCTATTTCCAAATATGGTGTGGATGTTCATTTGTTTAACACTGAACAGTCTTTGGAAGATATTTCTCAACTCGCGAGAGTGACACATATCCTCTCGTCTGTTCCGCCGGATAAAGATGACGATCCGGTGCTTCGGCATCACGGCCGCGAGATTGTGGAAATGCCCAACCTCCAATGGGTTGGGTATTTGTCGGCGACCAGCGTCTATGGAGATACCGGCGGTGCTTGGGTGGATGAGACGGCCGACTGTTGCCCTACGTCGGAACGAGCGCGACAACGCATGGCGGCTGAAGCTCGGTGGTTGCGACTTAAAAAGGTACCGGTGCACATATTCCGTTTAGCAGGAATTTACGGGCCGCGCCGTAGCGCCTTCGACCGTTTGCGATTGGGTCAAGCAAAGCGGATTGACCAGCCTGATCGTCTATTTTCACGTATTCATGTAGATGACATCGTCACTATTTTGCGGGCATCGATCGCCCAGCCAAACCCCGGTTCAATATACAATTTGTGCGACGATAAGCCTGCGTCCAACGCCGATGTCATAGCCTACGCTGCCGAGCTATTAGGTGTTGATCCACCGCCTCTGTTGGCAATGGCTGATGCTAGTCTTAGCCCTCTTGCGCAAAGCTTTTACCGTGACAATAGATTGGTAACTAATCGGCGGATTAAGGAAGAGCTCAATATCGCATTGCAATACCCTGATTATCTCACTGGCCTCCGCGCAATTTTGGAACAGGAGGTACAGACTTAACCCAGCTGTTCGTATAGGTTGTCGACAGTACGAAGTAGATGGTCTAGGTCTTCCTCGCGGGATAGCCGATGATCGCCATCTTTAATATAGGATATTACGACCTTTTCGGAGGCAATGTTTTTGCTAATTTTCAGTGAGTGTTGCCATGGTACGGCATCGTCTTGCATGCCATGTAGTAGATGTACGGGACATGAGATATCAATGGCGCGATCAAGTAGCAAATGTTGCCGTCCCTCTTCTATCAACTTGAGTGTAATTGGATAGGGCTGCTCACCATATGGTGATCGTTCAAAAAAAACGCCATCTCGTTGTAATGTCTCGCGGGCGTCATCCGAATAGCGTTGCCAAATGAGCATTTCAGTAAAATCCGGTGCGGGTGCAATACCAATCAGGCCTGCGATCCGATCCGGACGTGCCAATGTTGTTAGTAGCATAATCCAACCGCCCATGGACGAACCTACGAGAATTTGTGGTCCCTCCGCGATTTCGTCCAGTACGGTGATGGTGTCTTCTACCCACCGGCCGATGGTGCCTTCGGTGAATTTGCCCGACGATTCCCCGTGGCCAAAATAGTCGAACCGCACAAAGGGGTACCCCGCCTTTCTGCAATGCGCTTCCAGTGCCTGTGCCTTGGTGCCCGTCATATCCGAGCGAAATCCACCTAAAAAGATAATACCGGGCCCACGACCATTCAATTTATGGTAGGCAATTGTCGCACCATCCGCTCGTGGTAATATCGCTGCGGAATTTGTTTCGGTCATTCTAACCAGTGGAGATGGTTGGTATTGCTCATAATAAGGAATCGCTGCTGGATTAACCTGGTCCGGACCAATTTGAGTAGGCTTTTACTTGCATCATGGAGTAATAAACAATTAATTCTAACATCCGAGATATAATGACAAAAGGTGCCCCCACTGTTTTACAAATTGTGCCTACACTAGTTACTGGAGGGGTCGAGCGGGGCACAGTCGATATAGCACAGGCCTTAACACGAGCCGGATGGGGGTCCCTGGTAGCGTCTGCGGGTGGCGTCATGGTCCGTGAGGTAGAGCGGGCTGGTGGCAGCCATATTACGCTGCCGGTCGCCAGTAAGAACCCTTTGGTGATGAGACGCAATGTTGGGCGTATCGTCAATTTGGTTCACTTGCATAAGGTAGATATTTTGCACGTTAGAAGCCGTGCACCTGCTTGGAGCACGTTATCTGCCGCCAAACGTACCGGGGTGCCATTGGTGACTACATTTCACGGTAATTACGGCACCAGCAATCCATTAAAACGTTGGTACAATTCTGTGATGGCAAGGGGAGATCGGGTGATTGCGATCTCAAATTTTATCGGTGATCAGGTGTGTTCCCGCTACGGTGTTGATCCCGATAAAATTCGTATCATTCCGAGGGGGATCGATACTAATCTGTTTGATCCAGCCGCTGTCACTGCACAACGCGTAATTCAGCTCGCGGAACGCTGGCGGCTTCCCGACGATGTACGTGTTGTAATGCTTCCTGGTCGGCTGACACGATGGAAGGGTCACGCAGTATTGATCGATGCCATTGCCCGACTTAATTACAAATCTCGCATTCGTTGTATCATCGTTGGTAGTGATCAGGGACGCACGAGGTACGTCCGCGAACTGGAAAAGCAAATCGCACGCCAGAATTTGCAACAAACGGTTCACATTGCTGGGGATTGTCGTGATATGCCTGCAGCATTTATGTTAGCAGATGTGGTGGTGTCGACTTCGGTGGAGGCAGAGGCGTTTGGCCGTGTTATTGCCGAGGCACAATCTATGGGACGGCCTGTGATCGCTACCGATCACGGCGCCGCTCGAGAAACAGTTTCACATAATCAAACGGGGTGGCTTGTGCCTCCCGGCGATGCTAGCGCACTTGCGGAAGCTTTGCAGGAGGCATTATCACTGGAGGATACAGCGCGTAATGCTTTAGCGGGGCGCGTCATGGCAAATGTGCGTGCTGATTATACTAAAGAGCTGATGTGTGATCGAACCATGTCGGTTTACGAGGAGATGATCATGGAGAAGCAGGGCGGAAGTGATTGAGCAACCATCCCGCATTCTCGTAATTAAGCTTGGAGCGTTGGGCGACATCGTAATTGCATTAGGACCATTTGCCGCCATTCGGCGCGACCATTCGAAGGCCCGTATTACCTTGCTAACAACCCCGTCGTTTGCTGAATTTTTGCGACCGTGCGGCTACTTCGATGAGATCTGGGTTGATAATCGGCCCGCCTTCCACCAATTGGGTGACTGGATTAATCTTCGCCGCCGGTTGCGTGCAGGCAAATTTGACATGGTGTATGACCTCCAAACTTCCGATCGCAGCGGTTGGTACTTTCGGCTTATGGGCCCAGGGAGAAGACCGCAATGGTCGGGCATCGCCCGAGGCTGTTCGCACCCACATGCAAATCCGAAACGGGATTATATGCATTCCATCGATCGACAAAATGAGCAAATGGCTATGGCGGGAATCCGTGACGTTCCGGCCACCGATGTTTCCTGGGCGGATGCCGATATTTCTAACTTTGCGCTGGAAAAACCGTTCTGTTTGATGGTTCCGGGCGGTGCGTCCCATAGGCCCGCTAAACGCTGGCCGGCTGAACGTTATGGTCTCCTCGCACAGACTTTTGCCGCCGACGGAATTCAGCCGGTTGTGCTTGGAACAGAAAACGAAGCGATGCTAGGGGAAGAAATATATAGTTTATGTGATCAAACACTTGACCTCACAGGGAAAACGAACCTAATCCAAATTGCTGCCCTCGCCCGCTCAGCTTATCGTGCGGTGGGCAACGATACGGGCCCTATGCATATGATCGCTGCGGCTGGCTGCCCGTCTGTGGTATTGTTTTCCGGCGTGTCGGATCCCAAATTAACTGCGCCGCGCGGTCCAGAAATTCGAATACTGCAACAAGAGTCTCTTCTAGCGATGCGAGTAGATGAGGTTGCCGCGGCGCTGAGATTACGTTAAACGGCTGTATTAGGTACATGTTATTACCTCTTAGAATGGAGTGACGATCCCCTAAATGTTCACCCAATGAGCATTGCGAAAGAAGGCGCACCGCGTGATCAATGGGCGGGCGAAGGTGTGGCCATCACCTTACCGGATGGCAACGTGCGCTTTTTCGACAAATACGTAACGGGTGCGGATATTGCAGCGTCAATTGGACCTGGATTAGCCAAAGCCGCAATTGCCCTTGCTGTAGATGGTGAGGTGTGCGATCTCGCCCACCCTGTCAAGCAGAATGCCGACGTTCGAATAATTACTCGCAAGGACGAGGATGCACTTGAGCTTATTCGCCATGATGCGGCTCATGTGTTGGCACAGGCAGTGCAGGTGCTCTATCCCGGTACTCAGGTCACTATCGGTCCAGCAATTGAAAATGGCTTTTATTATGATTTCGCGCGCGATGAGCCGTTCACACCCGACGACCTCGAGAAGATAGAAGAAAAAATGCGCGAAATTGTTTCTGCTGATGAGCCGTTTATTCGTGAGGAATGGGATCGAAACGAGGCAATTGGGACTTTCTCTGAAATGGGCGAAAGTTTTAAGGCGGAGTTAATCGAAAGTCTACCGCCTGAAGAGGTTATCTCAGTATATAGGCAAGGCGACTGGTTAGATTTATGCCGGGGACCACATTTGCCGTCGACCGGTCATGTTGGCACTGGCTTCAAACTCATGAAACTAGCTGGGGCTTATTGGCGTGGTGACGCCAAAAACGCAATGCTGCAGAGGATCTATGGGACGGCATGGCGTGACAATAAAGAGTTGCGCAAATATTTGAATCAACTTGAGGAAGCCGAAAAGCGTGACCATCGGCGGCTTGGCCGAGAGATGGATTTGTTTCACTTTCAGGAAGAGGCCGTCGGTCAGGCGTTCTGGCACAGTAAGGGTTGGACGCTTTACCGTGCAATTGAACACTACATGCGGGCGCGGCTTGAAGGGGCGGGTTATGAAGAGGTAAAGACACCGCTTCTCTATGATCGAGTACTGTGGGAGAATTCTGGCCACTGGGAAAAATTCCGTGAGCATATGTTTACGGCTGATACGGAAGACGACCGTACGCTCGCTGTGAAACCTATGAATTGTCCCGGTCATGTGCAAATCTTCCGCCAAGGAATAAAAAGCTACCGTGATCTGCCGTTGCGTATGGCCGAGTTCGGCTCGTGCCATAGGTATGAACCGTCAGGTGC
>CAYZMI010000062.1:5175-13097 GCA_964479475.1 uncultured Rhodospirillaceae bacterium
CCCGGGGAAGGTGCGTTTTATGGCCCAAAACTTGAATTCGTTTTACGCGATGCCATTGGTCGTGATTGGCAATGCGGTACACTTCAGGTCGATTTTGTACTGCCTGAACGCCTAAATGCCGAATTTGTTGGCGAAGACGGCCAAAAATACCGTCCCGTTATGTTGCATCGCGCAATTTTAGGATCATTCGAACGCTTCATCGGTATTTTGATCGAAAACTACGCGGGCCGTATGCCGCTTTGGCTGTCGCCAGTCCAGGTTGTCGTTGCAACGATCACCGACGCGGCGAACAAATATGCTTTGGAAGTTCAGGCGGCTTTTGCGGCGGTTGGGCTTCGGGTTAAAGTAGATTTGCGCAATGAGAAAATCAATTACAAGATACGGGACCATAGTTTAACAAAAATACCAATCATTGCTGTGGTTGGCGCGAATGAGATTGAGGCACGTACCGTCGCAGTGCGCCGTCTGGGTGGAAAAGACCAGGAAATTCTTGCCTTAACTGAAGCAGTGGATAGACTCAATGAAGAAGCTGCACCGCCAACAATCTATTCGCCGAACGACCTTTCACGTAACAACCCTAAACTGTAAAGGAGAACGCTCATCGCGAGACGACCCATGCAACAGCCGGTTCCGCAAAAGGGTGGCCGGCGTATTAATGAACTGATCACCACATCTGAAGTGCGGTTGGTCGGTGCAGATGGCGAAATTCTGGGTATAATACCCACCGCTGAAGCTATTGAGAGAGCTGAAGAAGCCGGGCTCGACTTGGTCGAGATGGCCGGCAACGTTGATCCGCCCGTCTGTAAAATTCTTGATTATGGCAAGCTAAAGTTTGTTGATCAAAAACGGAAGGCTGAAGCGCGCAAAAAGCAGAAGACTATTGACGTCAAAGAAATCAAAATGCGGCCTGGTATTGAGCAGCATGATTATGATGTCAAAATGCGTGCCATGCGGCGATTTCTCGGGGAGGGAGACAAAGTCAAAGTCACGCTTCGATTTCGCGGCCGCGAATTTGCCCATCAGGATCTTGGTATGAAGGTTCTTTATCGGGTCAAGGATGATCTTGAAGCGGAAGCCAAGGTTGAACAAATGCCGCGAATGGAGGGCCGCCAAATGATCATGCTTATTGCGCCAAAGTAAGGGATGCTCATAAAGATTTTCGTGTCGTGATAATTGGTCAGAAGTTTCTCCCTTGCGTTATAGGAATTTGGTCTTTATAAACGCGCGCTTCCGCTAAATTGCTTGTGGAGACGGATGGTCCGGCTGAGCAAAGGGCATGCCGAGGCGATCCATGAAGGTACGAGCCGGTTTTACATCAGTGTACTGGTTCGCATAACACCTAAAATAAGGACTACTGAAATGCCCAAACTAAAGTCCAAATCAAGTGCGAAGAAGCGTTTTTCTAAGACAGGCTCCGGAAAAATAAAGCGCAATTTTGCGTATAAGAGCCATTGCCTGGAAGAAAAACCGAAAAAGATGAAGCGCAAGGCGCGCGGTACAACTACCATGTCGCCTCAAGACGCCAAGATTGTTCGGCAATATCTCCCTTATCTCTGAACGGCTTATTTGACGGAGGATTATCATGGCACGCGTCAATAGCGGCGTTCAGGCACATGCACGCCACAAAAAGGTTCTCGCCCGCGCGAAAGGGTATCGCGGCCGCAACAGTTCGGCGTTTCGGGTTGCTAAACAAAAGGTAGAAAAAGGGCTGCAATATGCCTATCGCGACCGCCGAGTAAGGAAACGCAATTTCCGCAGTCTGTGGATACAACGTATCAATGCGGGTGCACGTGAATACGGTTTGACGTATTCGCAACTCATCAACGGGATCAAGAAGGCTGGAATCGAAATTGACCGTAAGGTTCTTGCCGATATTGCCGTTAAAGAACCTAATGCCTTCAAAGTGATTTGCGAAAAAGCTCAGGCCGCACTGGGTAATTGATCTTTTGGATTTGGGAGTGGCGTCGAATTTTTTAGCCTTTTCACGCCAGGTCGGCATTAGGGTTGCACAATGACGACGGATAATCTTGATACACTTCGCGACGATCTATTGGAACAGGTCGAGACATCGGCTGATCTTGTTGCCCTCGAAGCCCTACGAGTGGCAACGCTAGGTCGCCAGGGTCGACTCACCGAGCTTTTGAAAGAATTAGGCCAAGTTGCAGCCGAGGGGCGGCGCGAACGTGGCCAAGCCTTGAACGCTATCAAATCCGCCGTTGTCGATGCCATCGCGCTCCGGCAAAGCAATCTCGAAGCCGAAGCTCTAGATGCCCAGCTTGCGGAAGAAAAAATCGATATGACGCTTCCGCCAAGATCTGAAATGGCTGGCCGTATACACCCAATTAGCCAAACTATCGATGAAATGTTAGCGATTTTTTGCGAGATGGGATTTGAAGTTGCTGAAGGACCCCATATCGAGACGGATTTCAATAATTTTACGGCGCTAAATATTCCGCCAGAACACCCGGCGCGCCAAGAGCATGATACGTTTTATCTGCCTGAAAAAGACGACGGGTCACGATTGGTATTGCGGACCCACACCTCGCCGGTACAAATACGCACTATGTTGGAGCGTGCTCCACCCATTCGTATCGTGGTGCCGGGTCGGACTTTCCGTGCAGATTATGATTCAACTCACTCGCCGATGTTTCATCAGATTGAGGGTCTGGTGGTAGATGAGTCAACTCACATGGGACATCTCAAGGGGTGTTTGATCGAATTTTGTCGCGCTTTTTTTGGTGTTGATGATCTTCCGGCGCGTTTTCGCCCCTCCTATTTTCCCTTCACCGAACCGTCTGCGGAAATGGATATAGCCTGTTCGCGCGAGGGCGGTGGATTGACAATTGGGGTTGGGGCCGACTGGCTCGAAATTCTGGGCTGCGGAATGGTGCATCCTCGCGTGTTGGAAAACTGCGGGGTCGATTCTACCAGATATCAGGGTTATGCCTTTGGTCTCGGTATCGAACGGGCAGCTATGCTGAAGTACGGTATTCCCGACCTTCGGACTTTCTACGAATCCGATCTTCGTTGGCTACGCCATTACGGGTTTGCGCCACTGGATATACCCACGGTTACCCGGGGGGTATGACCATGAAATTTACCTTTGACTGGCTCAAAGAACATTTGGACACTGATGCCTCGCTTGACGTGATCACCAACCAGCTATCCATGCTGGGTCTTGAGGTTGAGGCGGTAGAGGATCCGGGGGAGGCCCTCTCGCCCTTTGTAATCGGTTACGTCAAAGAGATACGCCAACATCCCAATGCTGACAGGCTGCAACTTTGTGTAGTCAATGCGGGAGGGGACGACGTGCAAGTTGTGTGTGGTGCACCCAATGCGCGGGCAGGGATTAAGGGCGTCTTTGCACCCAGTGGGACTTATGTTCCCGGGACAGGGATAGAACTTAAGCAGGCCAGAATTCGTGGAGAAGAATCCAACGGTATGTTGTGTTCTGAAAAGGAAATGGGTTTGTCCGATGATCATGACGGCATCATCGAATTACCTGATGACGCACCAGTGGGAGAAAATTGGGCCCATTGGGCTGGACTAGATGACCCAATCATAGATATTGCGCTGACGCCTAATCGGGGGGATTGTGCGTCGGTCCGTGGCATCGCTCGTGATCTCGCGGCTGCTGGGTTAGGGAAACTTAAGCCCCTCGATACCGAAGAAGTCACAGGCAGTTTTTCTTCCACTATTAAATGGCTGCGCGAATTTCCGGACGAGGAAGGGAACGCGTGTCCCTTCGTCGTGGGTAGGTCGTTTCGTGGCGTCAAAAATGGGCCGAGCCCAAAATGGCTACAAGACCGTTTGCGCGCTATCGGTCTACGACCGATTTCTGCGTTGGTCGATATCACCAACTGGTCCACCTTTGATCTGGGACGGCCACTTCACGTGTTTGATGCAGACAAGTTATCTGGCGATTTGACCATGCGCTTTGCGCAGGCGGGGGAATCCATCGCGGCTCTCGATGAGCAGAACTACATGCTAGATGATAGGATGATTGTTATCGCTGATAATGCCGGTGTGCAGGGTATTGGCGGAGTGATGGGAGCCGCCTCGTCGGGGTGCAGCGAGGCTACCACCAATGTGTTTCTTGAGGTGGCGCTGTTTGATCCAATCCGAATTTCTCAAACTGGGCGCAAGCTGGGTATCATGTCTGATGCACGCTATAGATTTGAGCGGGGCATCGATCCAACCTCTGCACTTTGGGGTGCTGAGATCGCCACGCGTTTATTTTTAGAACTGTGCGGCGGTGAGGCCTCCGAATTAGTATCCTCTGGTGAAATGCCGAATTGGCAGCGTTCATGCGAGCTACGCAGTGCGCGCGTATATTCGCTCGGAGGTGTTGAAGTTCCCATTTCCAGCTCCCAAGCTATTCTAAACAAATTAGGATTTAATGCGCGCATAGCTGAAGAAACGATTTACTGTGAAGTGCCGCCATGGCGGCCTGATATCGATGGCGAGGCAGACCTCGTGGAAGAGGTTTTGCGTATATATGGTTACGATAAAATTCCGAGTGCGGGGGCGGCACGCGACGGTGTGGTTCCTGACCCCGTGCGCAATTCATATCAACAACGCGCCGAAGCAGCGCGGCGGGCGCTAGCGGCGCGTGGTCTGGTGGAAGCCGTAACTTACTCCTTCATGGAAGCCAAGAAAGCAAACCTATTCGGAGGCGTCACAGATAGTGTGCGGTTAGTCAACCCGATCAGTGCCGATCTCGATGTAATGCGCCCCTCGATTTTGCCAAATTTAGTGGCGGCTGTAGCCAGTAACCAGGCCCGGGGCATTAAAAACCCAGCACTTTTTGAGTTGGGACCCCACTACAACGACGATACACCTGAAGGTCAGGTGCTGGTCGCTGCTGGCGTACGCGCTGGCGAAAGCGGTCCGCGGAACTGGGTCGACTCGCTGCGTACTGTTGATGCGCTTGATGGCAAGGCTGATGCTCTTGCTGCACTCCATGCGGCAGAAGCGCCTACTGATAATCTTCGCCTAACTTCAGATGCACCCGCATGGTACCACCCCGGCCGGTCAGCGCGCGCTAGCCTGGGATCCCATGTTTTGGCGCAGTTTGGCGAGCTCCATCCACGTATTTGTCGTGAGATGGGGGCCGAAGGTCCAGTCGCTGCATTCGAGGTATTTCTGGATAATGTGCCCCGAGGCCGTGGAAAGGGCGGAAAGGCAAAGCCCCTTTTGGCAATGTCCTCCCTACAGCCGGTACATCGTGACCTTGCGTTTGTTGTCGACGAAAGGGTAGCTGCGGGCGATGTATTACGCACCATTCGCTCAGTTGATCGAGAGTTGATAGTGGAAGTTGATTTGTTTGATGTCTATCGCGGAAAGGGTATTGAAGCGGGCAAGAAATCCTTTGCTCTAGCGATCACGTTGCAGCCCTTCAAAGCGACCATGACCGATGCGGAAATTGAAGCAGTAGCTGACAAAATTGTCGTCGCGGTTAAAAAGAAAAATGGTGGTGAATTGCGGGGCTAATTGGCGTCCCACTTCCATTTTTTCGTTGCATTTTCTACTCTTTGTCAGACTTTATGCGCGGCTTCTTTGTCCAATTATGCTTGCTGCAACCCCGGCAACTCCCTATCTTCCGGCAGCCGAACATTACGAGTTTAGATGACCGATCTTTCCCACATCCGCAATTTCGCAATTATTGCGCATATTGATCATGGAAAATCCACTCTAGCCGATCGCCTGATCCAAGTATGTGGTGGGGTGAGCGAGCGCGAGCTAAAGGAACAAATGCTCGATACGATGGAGCTCGAGCGCGAGCGCGGCATCACAATTAAGGCGCAAACCGTCCGTCTTATCTACAAGGCGATAGATGGTCAGTCCTATCAACTCAATTTAATGGATACGCCGGGCCATGTAGATTTTACCTACGAGGTCAGTCGTTCACTAGCCGCCTGCGAGGGGGCGCTTTTGGTTGTTGACGCGAGCCAGGGGGTAGAAGCGCAGACCCTTGCCAATGTTTATCTTGCTCTTGAGGCGGATCACGAGATTATTCCAGTGCTCAATAAAATTGATCTACCTGCTGCCGATCCAGCGCGTGTACGCGAACAGATAGAAGAAGTCATCGGGCTCGATGGATCAGAGGCAATTGAGGTATCCGCAAAGTCTGGCCAAGGTATCCAAGAGGTACTCGAAGCGCTGGTGACCCGCCTGCCCGCGCCCACAGGTGAGAAAGACGCTGCCCTGAAGGCCCTGTTGGTTGATAGCTGGTATGACGCCTATCTCGGCGTAATAATTTTAGTTCGCATCCACAACGGGGTCTTAAAGCGGGGAATGAAGGTTCGTTTCATGGCGACTGGAGCGGTGCATCAAATAGATAGGGTCGGGGTTTTTACGCCCAAGCGCACCGATGTGGATGCCCTTTATCCCGGCGAGCTCGGGTTTATTACCGCTTCCATCAAGCATGTGGCAGAGACCAGCGTCGGCGACACGATAACCGAGGACCAAAATCAAACGCTGGAAATGTTGCCCGGCTTCAAACCGAGTGTTCCGGTTGTGTTTTGCGGCTTATTTCCAATTGACGCGGCTGATTACGAGGATTTGCGCGAAAGCCTTGCCAAATTGAGGCTTAACGATTCGAGCTTTCACTATGAGGCTGAAACATCAGCTGCACTCGGCTTTGGATTTCGCTGCGGGTTCCTTGGGTTATTGCATCTTGAGATAATCCAAGAGCGCCTAACGCGCGAATTTGACCTGGATCTAATCACCACTGCTCCATCGGTAATCTATCGGGTACATTTGAATGACAAGTCTATAGCGGAAATACACAATCCATCCGACTGGCCTGAACCGACCAAGATTAAATCCGTTGAAGAACCATGGATTAAGGCGACAATTCTGGTGCCCGATGACTATCTGGGGGCCGTACTGACATTGTGCCAAGAACGTCGTGGAATTCAGTTAGAGCTAACCTATGCCGGTACCCGCGCCATGGCCGTTTATCGATTGCCCCTAAATGAAGTGGTGTTTGATTTTTACGACAGGCTCAAATCTGTAAGCCGGGGTTACGCCAGCTTCGACTATCAGCTCGACGAGTATGTGGACGGTGAGTTGGTAAAAGTAGCAATTTTAGTCAACGCTGAGCCTGTCGATGCGTTGTCGATGATTGTGCATCAAAGTCAGGCTGAAATTCGGGGACGGGCGATTTGCGGCAGGCTCAAGGATCTCATTCCACGCCAATTGTTCAAGATACCGTTACAAGCTGCGATCGGCGGTAAGATAATTGCGCGCGAGACCATCGGCGCTATGCGCAAGGATGTTACTGCCAAGTGCTATGGCGGCGACGTATCACGCAAACGCAAGTTGTTAGAAAAGCAGAAGGAGGGCAAGAAGCGTATGCGGCAGTTCGGCTCAGTGGAAATCCCTCAATCCGCTTTTATCGAAGCGTTGCGCATCAGTAGTGAATAGAGAGTTTGATTCACTATTCTTGCATTAGCTCAAAAGGGGCGGCGTTTCCGGCATAAATAGACCAACGTGATACCAGGTGCACCAAACACTAACCAGCCTGGCCCCCGCAGAACGGTCGTTATGACAGGCTCCCATAACCAAGGTAGCACGTAGCGCTGAATGCTAGCCTGCGCATTGTTCAGGCTTGGCGCATGCAGTTGGAACCATAACTCGCCGATCGCGATTGTTCGCCAGCGGCCGGCGTTCAGCGCCGTTGTAGCCTCATAGGCGATCGTTCCCAATGCCGTAAATATTAAAATCCATCCAACAAACCGGCAAATAGTCACATAGTCACCCTTTTTCTATTCTTCTTTCAGTTTGATTTTTACGTCTATTAATTGTGTGCTAAACAGGCCGCGACCGGAGGGGTGGCCGAGTGGCTGAAGGCGCACGCTTGGAAAGCGTGTATGCGGGGAACCGTATCGTGGGTTCGAATCCCACTCCCTCCGCCA
>CAYZMI010000063.1:0-1877 GCA_964479475.1 uncultured Rhodospirillaceae bacterium
GTCAGATTGACAAGCCGGATAGGCATCGGAACACTGACGCAACAATCCTTCGGTAATAAGATGAATAAAAAGTTTAGAGGTGCCACGGCTGAAACACAACACTGCGAAAAATTTTGCAACGAAAATGCGTTGCCAGATGTCCGTCGCGTCCAACACGAGTTTTACGAAACACCGTTAGATGACCTGGCATGTACACCTTGTAGCCCAGAATTTCTCGATACAAGAAATAATAAGGTTTTTATCCGACGTTCATCCGCTACGATCATGACGCGCCAATCCAGTTTTGAGATATGGACTGCCCTCACTAATTTAGAATTCTTGCTTTCGGATCATAGACGCATTGCTCCAAGCTATAGATTTGAACAAATCGCAGGCGAACCAGGAATCGTAGTGGGCAACGAGTATCGAACCACACTGACAGAGCCGAAAAGGCTGGCTACTCTCAACGCAGCACTAAAGTCTTTGTCTGAACATAACGAAGCTAAGACAACGATTGATCAACGTAAAATGGATATCCGAGTTATACGCGCCGGCCCATGGGGTGGTGAAACCAGCGAACTAGTTATCAAACCACTTAAAAATCATGCACTCGCAGGCATAAGCTCTCTCTGGGTCCTCGCCCATGGAAATGAAGATACAGATATGCTCATCACACTCGATTCAATGGAATTGGCGCGCTGGGCCTGGGCACCCGATATGATGGCCGAATTACCACCATCCCAATTTGCGGCACCTACTCGAATTGTCGATTGGGATTACCTATTTGACCGGCTTACTCAAACTTTGGGCGGACAAGTGAACGAAACAATCAAGCCTTTAAAAGATGAATTTACCGTTAGGCTAACCGAACTGGCCACTGACGAACGCATTAGAGACGCGCTTAGAATTCATACCGGCTGTTTTCTTTTTTGATAGCCAGGGACGTAATCCTACGCGCAAAGCGAAATAATACCATGTAGATTAAGAGTATAACTGCGGGTTCAATTAGTATGACATTCGACCAAATTTATTTACTCTGTCTGCTTGCCATCATTTTCGGTCTATTTATGTGGGGCAAGCTTCGACATGATTTAGTTGCTATTCTTGCCCTACTTGCCGCGACACTCGGGGGCCAGGTGACAGCGACCAATGCGTTTTCCGGATTTGCTAACCCCGCCACTGTAACGGTTGCACTCGTTTTAATTGCAAGTCGCGGATTAGTAAATTCGGGCGCGGTGAACATTCTGTCCCGTCGTCTTATCCCACCACTCAAATCGCCTACTGCCCATATCGGTTCATTGTCTGGTGTTGCCGGCGCCTTATCCTCATTTATGAATAATGTTGGAGCACTGGCAATGCTCATGCCAGCAGCGTTACAATCCGCTGCTAAGGCAGGCCGCTCACCATCAATACTGCTTATGCCGCTGGCTTTCGGATCAATATTGGGCGGTATGATCACATTGATCGGCACGCCACCTAATATCATCATTGCTTCAATCCGGGAGCAATTGACCGGCACACCTTTTACAATGTTTGATTTTACACCAGTGGGCGGCGCAATTGCTGTAACAGGCATCGCCTTTGTCTCCTTTATCGGTTGGCGCTTGATGCCGCGTGATCTCGACAACCGCACGACAGCCAAAGAGCTTTTCGATATTGAAAACTACGTGACGGAAGCGCAGATACCAGAAGATCACGAGCTGATCGGAAAGGAATTACGTGAGCTCGATTCCCTGGTGCGTGAGCAGGACGCTGTTATCTTGGGAATTACCCGCGGCGATCACCGCATCGACCCGGCGGCCCGACGGCGGCGCCTTCGCGCCCTTGATATACTTTTAATCGAGGCTGGACCCGATTCTCTAAACGCTACTCTTTCGGTACTCGAGCTTCGCCCGCCG
>CAYZMI010000063.1:1977-12942 GCA_964479475.1 uncultured Rhodospirillaceae bacterium
TTTCGTACTGGCGATGTGCTACTGATCGAGGGTGAACCCGACCGACTTGGCCAAATAATTGCGACACTCGGCTGTTTGCCGCTCGCTGAACGCTCGATCCAAGGTAGTAAGATCCATCAGGCTTGGCTCGCCATGGCAATTTTTGGAACCGCAATCGGTGCTACTACGATGGGGCTTACAAGCTTCCCAGTTTCATTGGCCGTTGCAGTGTTGGCTATGGTTTTAGTTAATATTGTCCCGGTTCGAGAAGTATATGACGGCATTGATTGGTCCGTAGTAGTGCTGTTGGGTGCGATGATTCCGGTAGGCCAGGCCATGCAAAACACGGGTACCACAGACCTGATTGCGCAAGCCATTTCGGGTCTTGTGATAAGTCTACCCGCCTATGTCGCACTTGCTATTGTACTGATATTGACAATGTCGTTATCAGACATCATCAACAATGCGGCGACAGCAGTCGTCATGGCACCGATATCGGTGGGTATCGCAAGCCAGCTCAGCGTCAATCCCGATTGTTTTCTAATGGCGGTAGCCATTGGCGCGTCCTGTGCATTTCTTACTCCCATCGGTCATCAGAATAATGCGCTAATTATGGGTCCAGGCGGATATAAATTCAGTGATTATTGGCGGATGGGACTACCTCTCGAAATACTGATAGTCGCTGTTGCCATTCCAATGCTGCTCTGGATTTGGCCCTTAAACTAAATAACACAAGAAATTAGTTTGCTAGACTAAAGAATTTAACAACTGTGCATTAAGCTACTTTGAGTTTAATTCATCGAAACACAGATTCACGGCCATAATCCAGTATAACCTGCGCTCAATAACCCCTAACGAAAATGCAATGACACTACCGATCAGAAATTCACTCAAGGACCAAGTAAGCAATTCTGCACCACTGTGCGAACCGTTTGACCCCTTTCCAACGGCACCAAGATACACCCTGCCAACCAATTCTTGTGATACTCATGCCCACATCTGTGGTCCGGCTTCACGCTATCAATATGACCCTTCACGGATTTACACCCCACCCGATGCCTTACTATCTGACTATCTCGCCATGTTAAAGACTCTTGGCATTAACCGAGCAGTAATCATTCAACCTAGCGTGTATGGTATCGATAATACAGTGACGCTTGAGGCAATTAAGGCCTCGCCTATTCCCTGCCACGGCGTTGCGGTTATCGATAGCTCCGTTACCAACGCAGAACTGCAAACCATGCATGACACCGGAATCCGCGGTATTCGGCTTAACCTGGTCGATGTCAACAACCCTTCAGGCGAGATACCGCTCGATATGGCGCGGAAATTAGCAGAACTAATTGCGCCACTCGGCTGGCACGTGGAGTTTCTAATCCACATCGATGATTATCCAAATTTAGACGAGCAATTTACGGATTTTCCCACTGATATTGTGGTAGGCCATATGGGTTATATGCGGCCCGGTAAAACGACAAAGGAACCGGGGTTTAAAGCCCTGTTAAAACTCATGGAAAAGGGTCAATGCTGGGTCAAACTGACAGGACCTTACCGAATCTCATCAGGCGATATGCCCTACCCTGGAGTTCTTGAACTCGCTCAAACTTTAGTTGCAACGGCGCCGGAGAGAATTTTGTGGGGCAGTGATTGGCCACACGTAATGCTCAAAAAGCCCATGCCCAATGACGGCATCTTATGTGATTTGCTAATCAATTGGATTCCGGAAAATACGATGCGTCATATTGTGCTGGTGGATAACCCCGCCAAGCTATATGGATTTTAGCGGATTTATTGCAAACTTACCGCCTTAATTCATCGAGTTATGGAACAACAATCATAGTAGAAGACCCAAATATGAACAAACCAATCACGAAAATGCCGATTGATCCTGGCGACATAACGGGCGAAGAACATTGGGCCAAGCGCGGCGATATCGAATTATTCCTTTACCGCCGCCACTCGCCTAAGGCACGCAGCAAATTTCCTGAACAGCCGGTATTGTTTCTGGTTCATGGTTCATCATTTTCTGCTCGCACAGCCTACGACTTAGATATTCCGGGACACGGTGATTATTCATTAATGAAAACATTTGCGGGGCTTGGCTATGACGTTTGGACAATGGACCACGAAGGCTATGGGAGGTCTAGCCATACCGAAGGGTATTCCTACATTGCCGATGGAGTTGAGGACTTGAAAGCAGCCGCCCCGGTCGTGGAAAAAATAACCGGCCGCAAGGCTTTTTCTTTCTTTGGTTCGTCATCAGGAGCGCTGCGCGCGGGCTGCTTCGCTAGCGACTGTCCAGACCGAGTGGAGCGGCTAGTGCTGGCTGCACTAGTATGGACCGGGGAAGGATCCCCTACGCTGAGAAAACGCGCCGAACGGATCGAAGATTGGCAAGCGACTAACCGACGCGTGGTGAACGAAGCTGCTTACCAATCAATCTTTAACCGGGACGTAGCAGGACTCACTATTGCGGAACTGCCCTCGGTGGCGGCGGCGGCGGAGATGGAAAATGGTGGAGGGACCGTGCCAAACGGGACCTACATCGACATGTGTATCAATTTGCCAGTTTTAGATCCTTTAAAAATTACATGCCCGGTAATGATCTTTCGCGGCGATCACGACGGAATTGCCACTGACGAGGACGTGATGGGGTTTTTTTCTGCACTACCCACTCAAGACAAGCAGTTGATTATTGTCTCTGGTCAGGCTCACAACACAACTTTGGGTATTAATCGTCAGCGATTTTGGCACGTATTACGGCAATTTTTGGAAACGCCGGAACGGATAGATAATTAATTAAAGGGACGACGCATAGTCGTTTTACAACAAACCATTGTCACAAAGCGCATTTTGACCTCTTACGATGGTAATTAAACAGCGCCGTAATTCACTTTAGTTTTTTTATATTGTGAACCCAGAACATTGCTGCACTCTCCGGCGTGTAATAGAGTTCGTCAAATCATCATAGGGAGACAACTATGGCATCGGATTTCGAAGACCATTGTTGGAGGGATGTCGTTTCGGACGGCGCGCTTAAGATATACAAGCACTACGAACGCCAGACGTATGTAGGTAAAAAGCCGGCACTGCTTGCGATCGACCTCTATAAGCTCGCGTACCAAGGTGGGCCAAAACCCGTCGAAGAGCTTGTCGATATCTATCCGAGCTCATGCGGCCAATTTGCTTGGAATGCAATCCCATCGACCGAAAGCCTTTTCAAAGCAGCACGCGCAGTAGGCATCCCGATCATTTACTCGACCACCGAAGCAAGACCGGAGACCAACGTAGGACACGCCTACGCGACCAATCGCCAAAAAGTCCAGCGTGCGCCAGATGTATGGGAAATCAAAGAAGAGTTTGAGCCTCAGGAAGGCGATCTCATGGTTTACAAACAGAGAGCGAGCGCGTTTGTTGGTACGCCGCTGATCCCACAACTCAACCAAATGGGTGTTGACAGTTTGATTGTTTGTGGGGAAAGCACTTCTGGTTGCGTGCGTGCCAGCGTGGTCGACGGCTATTCAAATGGGATCCATGTCACAATCGCAGAGGAATGTGTCTTTGACCGACATGAGCTTTCCCACAAGATTTGCTTATTCGACTTGCATCACAAATATGCCGACGTAATGCACACTGATAAGATTATTGATCATCTATACCGCACCGCCGGTCTCAAGGAGGTCTCATAATGGAACCGCGCCCATATGGTCCGTTCCCCTTTACACCAATTAACCGGCGACCGAAACTTACCTGGCCAAATGGTGCGCGGGTTGCGGTATGGATAATTCCCAATATTGAATTTTTTCCGTTGGATGAGCCGGTACCTGGTGGACGCGGTCCTTGGGTGCCGGAAGTATATTCCTGGGCATCACGCGATTATGGCGCTCGAGTCGGCGTGTTTCGAATAATGGATATACTCTCAAGCCGCGGGATCCGTGCTTCGGTAACGCTGAATTCAGAAGTCTGCGATACCTACCCGGAAATTATGGAAGACGCGATGTCACTGAACTGGGAATTCCTGGGCCACAACCAAAGTAATTCGCGACCATTTCATGCCACTCCGCCGGAAGGCGACAAACAGTTAATCCACGATTCTCTATCAAAAATAACTAAAACCACGGGGATACGGCCACGCGGTTGGCTTGGTTCGGGCCTTCAAGAGACATGGAATACGCTGGATTATTTGGTGGAGGAGGGAATCGAATACGTCTGCGACTGGGTCAATGACGACCAACCATATTTCATGGAAGTAAATAATAAAAAACTCGTAAATTTACCATATTCAGCCGAGATCAATGATCTCCCACAATTTAGAGCCGGACGCTCAAATGAAGAATTTGAGACCATGATCCGACGCCAGTTTGATACACTTTACCGCGAGGGGGCGGATTCAGGACGTGTAATGGCTATTTGCCTACACCCATTTGTAATTGGCGTGTCTCACCGCATATGGGTACTAGAATCAGCACTCGACTACATAAGTGGTCATGAAGATGTCTGGTTCGCCACCGGTTCCGAAATCGTCGATGCGTGGTGTGATTCAGGCGCAACTTTCTAATTTCGTTATTTTCGTCAAATATTTGTCTAAGACTTAAGCACTTATACCCATTGAAATTTCTCGGATTACAATTGGAGAAACAGGTATATGATGTAGAGCTTAAGGCCCAAAGGGCAGTTCCCCCCTTGGTACTTCAATTTCCGCGATATTAAGTGTAATGGCGATCAAGTTGTAGTGGCCTAGCAACCCGCCGAGTTCAACCACCCCAGTTTGGCCATGACGCGCTTCGACCCTAGCATAAGTCGTATCATTTACCCGTTTATCGGTATAAAGCTCGGTACAAAAGTCATATATTTCTTCTTCCGCATCATCCATGAAGTCGGGCCGTTCGCCCAGACGAATGGCTTCAATCACCGCATCGGTTAGACCGGCGTCCCGCGCATGGGTTTCGTGCGCATACCACTCATATTGTGCTTTCCAATTATATGCCGTGATAAGAATTGCGAGCTCCCGGAGCTTTGTTGGAATGGTGCAATCATAGCGCACGTACTCCCCAAGCTTTTGTGCACAATCGGCAAGTTTTGGGCTATATAATAGTGCGTGGAACGGGCCGCGTACGCCGCCGCGGGGCCCTCCGGCAATATCATCATATACTTGTTTTTGTTCCGAGCTTAACTCATCACGTGATAGCTTAGGCAATCGTGCCATATCTATACTCCAACTTTTAAAAATTTCTAAAGAACGATATCGGTGGCGTCGCTGGCGAGAATTTTTTCCACCAGCATCGATGGCGTGACGGGATAGCGGTCGACTTTCACATCAAACGGTTTTAGTGCACTCTCGATGGCCGATACTACCGCTGGTGCTGCCGTCATTACGCCACATTCGCCCACACCTTTCACGCCAATAGGATTACGGTCTGTCGGAGAGACCTGGTGGACAATTTCAAAGTTTGGTATTTCGGGCGCGGTAGGCACAAGATACTCAGCCAGATTGGTTGTTTGTGGCTGACCAGATTCATCCCATAACATCCATTCAAAGAGTGCGTGGCCAACACCCAGTGTTACCCCTCCATGCACTTGCCCATCAACGATCATTGGGTTGACCAGCCGGCCACTATCGTGAACCACGATATAGCGTTGAATCTTTACACCGCCAGTCCCCGGATCGACCTCAAGCTCTACACCATGCGCACCATTGGCGTATGTCACGTTTTCAGGCTGAAAATTGACCTCCGCTTCAAGACCGGCGCTCACCCCTTCAGGCAGGGCATAGCCGGGAATTCCAGCGACTGCGTCGGCGACCTGAGTAAAGGTCAGCGACATGTCGGGCACACCTTTAACGAATACCTGACCATCCTTCATGTCGAGATCCTCAGCGGAGGCCTCCAACATATGGGCAGCAATTGCAAGCACCTTCTCTCGAACCTTGATAGAGGCCAGATGAATTGACGAACCAGCAGTCACCGTCTGGCGGCTAGCAAACCCGCCAAACCCTAAACTAACACGGTCGCTGTCTCCTGCAACAACTAGTACGTCCGATGGCTTGACACCAAGTTGATCGGCAACGATTTGTGACATAGCAGTGCGGAACCCCTGTCCCATAGCTACGGCGCCGGAGTAAACGGAGATTTTACCCGATGTGCCAATTCGTACGATTCCGGTCTCGAATGGCCCGCGCCCAGTGGGTTTCACATAGTTAGCCATACCAAATCCGAGATATCGGCCTTGGTCACGCGCTGCATGTTGGCGTTTGGTAAATCCAGCAAAATCAATTTTCTCAAGTAGCGCCTTTTGACAACTTAGAAAATCTCCGCTGTCATACGTAATAGCCTGGCCCGATTGCGTCTTGATTGGTTGGGTAAATGGCATTGCATCGGCCGGGATAATATTACGGGACCGAATAACGGTGCGATCGATGCCCACTGCATCTGCAGCCCTGTCGAGCAGTCGTTCCATCGTGAAACAGCCTTGCGGGTGACCAGCACCTCGCATGGATGTTGCGCAAACCTTGTTGGTGTGGGCGATCACCACTTCCATTTGATAGTTGGGCACAATATATGGGCCTAAGATGGTGGTTGCCGAGCTGTGCGGAATATTAGTACCACGCGCTGTATAGGCTCCTTGGTCATGAAAAAATCGGCCGCGCACGCCAAGGACCTTGCCGTCGGTATCGACAGCCATTTCCACCTCCCAATGCTGATCCCGCTCTTGGGTAGTTGTCATCAAGTGTTCACGCCTATCCTCAATCCATTTTAGAGGACGACCGAGTAGCATAGTGGCCGCGCTGATAGCGCCATCTTCTGGATAGAACAGCAATTTGGGGCCAAACCCACCGCCAATACTAGGTACAATAACGCGGACCTGCGACTCATCGAGACCCAACAAATAGACAAGCACACTGCGGTGTGAATGTGGTGCTTGGCACGAGCTCCACATGGTAAGGCGTTTTTTTAGCGGATCAAATTTGACAATACTCCCGCGACATTCCATCGACATGGAAACACCGCGATGCTGAGTTAAATCTGCGCGGACTATATAGTCTGCGGCCGCAAATGCCGCATCGCAATTACCGTGTTCACGGGTGAAATGATTTTCAAGATTGTCGGGCCGTTTTCGGCGCGTATCTACTAGCGGCGCACCATTTGTTGCTGAATCACGGGGATCTACTAGAGCAGGCAAGGGATCATACTCGACCGAGACCAGCTGCGCCGCATCTTCCGCTAAATATCGGTTCTCAGCTACCACCAAGGCGACGCATTCGCCGACATAGCAAACTTCATCACGGGCAAGCACATAGGGGCCTAAATCTTCACGCGGACCAGGGCTGGGAAAATTCTCAGGTATACGATCCTGACTTAAGACAGGCATCAAATCGTCAATTGTATAAATCGCGACAACGCCAGATACCGCGCGCGCTGCGTTAGAGTCGATGGAGATTATTCGCGCATGCGCTACTGCACTTCTGACAAATGCCGTGTGCAACATGCCGTCAATCTGCATGTCATCAACAAAGGAAGCGCCGCCGGTCAACAGAACCTCATCTTCGAGACGCGGATGACTCTCCCCTACATAGGTGTCCGGCATATTGTTGTTCCTTTGATTTCACGCCCCCGGATACCAACTAAATTGTCGGGTTTGAGACCCCAACCATGGTGTCGCGGGTGATGATGGTGGCGAGTTGTTCTTCCGACCAACCCTCAGTGCCCTCTGGCCGCTTGGGGATCACAAGATAGCGCAAATCAGCAAGGCTATCATGCACTCGCACCTTCACGTTATCGGGAATGTGGGTCCCAAACTCCTTGAGCACCGTGCGCGGTTCAATCACAACACGAGAGCGATAACTCTTACTGCGATACCAATCGGGGGGCATACCCAAGACCGCTCGCGGGTAGCATGAACATAAGGTACAGACGATGACGTTTTGGACCTCTTCCGTATTTTCTACTACAGTCATCTTGGCTGCCCCGGCATCAATACCAAGCTCAGTCAGCGCCGAATTTCCGTCATCTAATAGCCGTTGTTTGAACTCAGGGTCGACCCATGCCTTGGCTATAACCCTTGACCCCTGTGCGGGTTCGATAGATTCAAGTTTATCCTGACATTGGCGAATTTCCTCGTCGGTTACGTGACCTTGTTCCACCAACAATTCTTTGATGGCATAAGTCATTAACTCGTGACGGCTGGGTTTCAAATCCTCAATATCTGGCTGAAATGTCCTGTCATGATCGTGCCCGTGATCATGTTCGTGCGTACCGCGTTCATCAGCCATATAACCACTCCCTAAGTTCTGTCAGGCTGGCTCAAGCCAGTGTTCATAAATATCTACGTCGACCGTGTCGTGCGCAGGCCCATGATAGTCAGGCCAAACTTCTTTTTGAGCGAAACGGACGCGATACAATATTTTTTTGGGTAAACCATCAAAACCGTAGGCGAGTTCTTCTGGGTTAGCAAAGGCACCGCAGCTCCGTTCAATTACACCTGCTTTGCCACGAACGTAAAACGGTGTTCGCCGATGGCCTGGTGGATGGGTTTCAATCACCCGGACCTTATCACCCGGTGAGTAGCCTCCGCTCACTCTCTCGCCTCCAACATTTGTTTCTCAATTTTCTTCATCCGTTCTTCGAGTTCGTCCTCAGTGAAGAAGCCTTTCTCGATAAGAATCATTTTCATCGATTCAGTGGACCGTTCGTAATAATCGAGATCACTGTAGAGCGGCTCACCCATTTGTTCTCGGGTCCGCCGTGTCTCGTCCGTTACGTAATAATTTCGACCAGCTCCACCCAACGCGTTACTGATGGCAGTAGTCAGACGTTCCCACGGTTTCATGTCCGTCGAATTAGAATCCACCGAGCCATAATCAAGGCCACCAATATCATGATAGCCGCGTCCTGGTTCATCTGCTGTGGACATAGTGCTCTCCATCTCCTGTCATCCTATTTTCTCACAATCGCTTAGCAGGTCAACGGCGGTAATTTTGCCGACATACTAACTACCGATCCTAATTATGTCGTCTTGATTTCAAATAAATGCCCATCGAGATCTCGAAAATAGCATCCCCTTCCACCACGCCGGCGGTTGATCTCCATATCGTCCGCCCTGAGAGGACCACTGCCATAGACGACACGATCTTCCTTTAAACGCCCGAAGATCGCATCGAATTCAGCATCGGTCACACGGAAGGCGTAATGGTGCGTATCGAAATCACCGTCCTCATCATCGAAATCCAGCGTCAGGATGTCATTTACGTGGACCGGCGCAAAATGCGACTGCAGCCCGTCATAACTAAGACCAAAAATGCGGGCGAAAAATTGTGCCGCCTTCTCTTTGTTTTTTGAGGGAACAATGGTGTGATCTAGATAGATCGTCACGGATGCACCTCCTCTGCAAGCTATATCACGGGAGTCTATGACCAACAGTTTATCGAGTCCATTGAGTAAATGTTATCACCGACTTTGACCACCTAGAATACCCCTCCTATACTTTTTCTACATAGCCATAGACAAGGAGAGACACCATGGGGACCGTTTATCGTACATACGACCAAAACTCGCTTGATGAAGCCTACGATAATCGCGGACGGTTTCCAGATACTGACCAGCGTAAGCAAGACCAGTCAGTGGGCTCGGATAAGGCAAAAGCAGAATTCGAATGTAAGCTGGATGTAAAGTATGGCGACGGGCCCGCCGATCTGCTCGACATTTATTTTGGGCAGGGGACTGGACCTAGGCCGATCCATGTCTTCTTCCATGGTGGTTATTGGAAATCCAATACCAAAGATGATTTTGGATTTGCCGCCTTGCCCTTCGTGCCCCACGGCATTACCACAGTGGTCGCGGAGTATCCCTTGATTCCGACGGTGCGAATGGGAGGTCTCATCGACCGATGTCGTGCTGCCTTAGCCTGGGTTTGGAATAATGCCGACAGTTTCAGCGGTGACCGCGATCGAATCTCTATCTCCGGCCACTCTGCAGGTGGGCACATTGTAGCCATGATGATGCAGACCGATTTTAGTTCCTATGGTGATGGATTGCCGGCTGATTTAGTCAAAGCCGGATGTTCCATCAGCGGCGTGAGTGACCTGGAGCCAGTGCGGCTATCATTTCAAAATGATGAACTGCAGTTCTCTTCAGAAGAAGCAGCGGAGTTCAGCACGCTTTTTATGGATCCTATCCATAATGGCCCGCTTTTGGCAGTCTGCGGCGACATGGAAGGCGACGAATTTGTCCGTCAAACTACAGAGTTGGCCGATGAGTGGTCTTCCAAAGGCATGGATGTCGAATGCTTGGTGATGGAACAAAAACATCACTTCACCACCATCAATCAATATCTCGAGCCTGACAGCGAACTCTCTCGAAAAGTCCGCGCACAAGCTCTTCGATAGTGATTCGGAATTCTAAACCTCTCCCCTTTTTGAGATCATACGCCCTATGGCAGTGGTTTTAATATAGGTTGAGCATTCCGTTGCTGCCTTTGCCATATGACTTTATTGGACTTCGGGACCGGGCAATGGAATAAAATCATGTTTTCCAATTGCCTGAATCAATAAAAACGTAGTGCCAGTTTCTGTTTTAGGCCTGACAAAGTGTCCGATGCCTGATCGTACAGTACATCGGTCTCCCGGGCGTAAATTTATTTCTTTCTCCTCTCCATCAGAGAGAACAATGGTCTCTCCGGACAAACAAACAAATGTGTCATCCACCTCGGTATGTTTATGCCATGGAATAATTTGTCCTGCGCTTAGACGAAGGGTATGAACGCGAACATCTTCTGTTTCTACGATCATTTCCCGCTCATGAACTGAATATGTATGTGCCAAGGCATGCGTCATTTCTCAATCCCTCCCGGACATTAACCCTCCAACCCCGGAAAACGGATGCCAGTAAATTTGACATACGACAACTCGTTCATGGCGTATTTGACACCCTCCCGGCCGTAACCGCTAGAACCAACGCCGCCGAAGGGCGTGGTGTCCATGCGGAATCGGCT
>CAYZMI010000064.1:0-8828 GCA_964479475.1 uncultured Rhodospirillaceae bacterium
GTGGGCGCCGGCGTGGTCGCTGCCATAACGGAGTAATAGTAGCCGCGGGGGGAGCCCAAGGCGTATTTAGGTGAAGCGGAATGGATAGCCAAAATATTCGCATTAGGCTGAAAGCCTTTGATCATCGTGTGTTGGATCAGTCAACTCATGAAATCGTCGACACAGCGCGTCGGACGGGAGCGCAAGTAAGAGGGCCTATACCATTGCCCACAAAATTTGAGAAGTTTACTGTGCTTCGGTCCCCGCATGTTGATAAAAAGTCGAGGGAACAATTCGAAATTCGTACACATAAAAGGTTGCTGGATATCGTTGATCCCACACCGCAGACGGTCGATGCTTTGATGAAGTTAGACCTTGCGGCTGGTGTGGACGTTGAGATTAAGTTGTAAGGAAAAAACATGCGAACGGGCATAATCGCGCAGAAAGTTGGAATGACCCGCGTATTTACGGATGATGGTCAACACGTGCCTGTAACAGTACTTAAGATGGACAATTGCCAAGTATTGGATATCCGCACTAGAGAAACGCATGGCTATGATGCTGTTCAACTAGGTTGGGGCAATGCAAAAGTCAAAAATGTTTCAAAGGCGATGCGTGGTCATTTTGCCCGGGCCAAAGTGGAGCCGAAGCAAAAAGTCGCGGAATTCCGCGTCAGTGCAGATGCAGTTTTAGAAGTAGGTGCCGAAGTCATTGCCAGTCATTTTATTGCAGGTCAACACGTAGATGTTGTTGGCACCAGTATTGGGAAAGGATTTGCCGGTGCAATGAAACGCCATAATTTTCGTGGTTTGGAGGCATCACATGGTGTCTCTATTAGCCATCGTTCCCATGGCTCCACGGGTAACAGCCAGGATCCGGGCAAAGTCTGGAAAGGTAAAAAAATGGCGGGACATCTGGGCGATGCACAAATTACGACTCAGAATCTTGAGGTCATCTCTACTGATGAGGATCGCGGTTTGCTGCTGATTAAAGGATCTGTGCCAGGAGCAAAAGGCGGGTTCGTTTTGGTTTCCGATGCAATCAAGCATCGTTTGCTGGATGGAGTTCCATTTCCAGCGGCAGTTCGCGGTGATGCGTCGGGTGATAGTTTGGAGCCTGAAGTAGAATTGGATGCACCAGCTGTTAACGAAGATTCGCCTGAGGCTGTCGTCTCTGACGAAGCCGAAATGGAAGAAAAGAAGGATTAGGAACGATGCAGTGTGACGTCTTCACATTGGAAAATAAGAAATCCGGTTCTATAGAACTGGATGATGCGGTTTTCGGTGTGGCGGTGCGTCCTGATATTTTAGCACGTGTGGTTAATTGGCAGCGTGCTAAAAAACAATCAGGAAACCACAAGACTAAGACGATTAGTGAGATAGCGGGTAGTACTGCCAAACCATGGGGTCAGAAAGGAACAGGGCGCGCTCGAGCGGGCAGCCGTCGCGGAACCCAATGGCGCGGTGGTCAAACGGTTTTTGGCCCGGTGGTCCGGGATCACTCTTACGGCATGAATAAAAAAGTACGTCGGTTGGCTCTAAAGACGGCATTATCGAGTAAACAAGCGGAAGGCAAGCTTGTAGTGCTCGAAGAAGCCAAGGCTGCAGAGAACAAGACTAAAGGATTGGCATCACAACTATCCGCCCTCGGCTGGACGTCGGCACTAATTATCGGCGGCACAGAAATTGATGAAAATTTTTCCCGGGCCGCGGCCAACATTCCAGAAATAGATGTTTTGCCGCAACAGGGTGCTAATGTTTACGATATTTTACGGCGCGATACTCTGGTTTTGACAAAAGATGCGGTCAATGCGCTGGTGGAGCGTTTAAAATGAGAGCCCGTCGTGAAAAACCCGTTACGGTTTCTGAACTCAAGGCCTACGATCTCATAACCATGCCCATGGTGACGGAAAAATCTACGCTTGGTTCTGAACACAATCAGGTTACCTTTCGAGTGCCACTGTCGGCCACGAAACCAGAAATTAAGCAGGCCGTAGAATTACTATTTAAAGTTAAGGTCAAGGCGGTCAACACTCTACGCCAAAAGGGTAAAAAGAAAAGATTTCGTGGCATTGTTGGCAAGCGTGCGGATTTCAAGAAGGCGATGGTTACACTCGCTGAAGGTGAAAACATAGACGTGACCACGGGGGTGTAAAGTATGGCACTCAAGAACTTTAAACCCACTACCCCTTCACAGCGTGGACTTGTTTTGGTTGATCGGTCCGAACTTTGGAGTGGTAAGCCGGTGAAGGCGCTAACGGTCGGTCTAACTGGCAAAGGCGGGCGCAACAACGCTGGCCGGATTACCATGCGCCGCCGCGGAGGCGGACACAAGCGACGCTACCGGGTCGTCGATTTTAAAAGGCGCAAGCAGGGTATTCCTGCTGTCGTAGAACGTATTGAATATGACCCCAACCGATCTGCCTTCATAGCGTTGATTAAATACCAAGATGGTGAGCTCAACTATATCTTGGCGCCACAGCGTCTTGCGCTCGGTGATACAGTGATTGCCGGTGAGCGGGAGGATATTAAGCCTGGCAACTGTATGCCGATGGAGAATATTCCTCTTGGCACGATCATACATAACATTGAGATGAAGCTCGGACGAGGCGGACAAATTGCTCGTGCCGCTGGCACTTATGCGCAGCTCATTGGCAAGGACGCAGGTTTTGCGCAGCTTCGTCTTAATTCGGGTGAGCTAAGGGCGGTGCCTGCGCGCTGTGTAGCAACTATCGGTTCGGTTTCCAACCCGGATAATAAGAACGCTAATATTGGTAAGGCGGGACGCAACAGGTGGCTGGGACATCGTCCTTCGGTACGCGGCGTTGCGATGAACCCAGTGGACCATCCTCACGGGGGCGGGGAAGGGCGGTCATCAGGAGGCCGGCATCCCGTGACACCATGGGGTGTGCCAACCAAAGGCAAGCGTACACGCCGCAAGAAAAGTAGTGATAAGTACATTATGCGGCGCAGGCATAAGCGCTGAAGGAGAAGATAATTGGCTCGATCAGTTTGGAAAGGACCCTTCGTCGACGGCTTTATGTTGAAAAAAGCAGAAGAGGCGCGTAGTGGTGGTCGTAAAGAGATAATTCGGACATGGTCAAGACGTTCCACTATCTTGCCGCAATTTGTCGGTCTTACATTTGGTGTCTACAACGGTCAGAAGTTCATACCCGTGTTGGTAACCGAGAATATGGTTGGGCATAAATTTGGTGAATTCTCGCCAACGAGAACTTATCGAGGGCATGGTGCCGACAAAAGAGTGAGAAGAGAATGATGGGTAAAAGATCTGCACCGCGCCGCCTCAATGATAATGAAGCGATGGCTTATTCGCGCGTAATCCGCACGAGCCCGCAAAAGCTCAACCTTATTGCGGCACTTCTAAGGGGACGTAACGCTCAAGCAGCCCGAGATGAACTCAAATTTTCGCGGCGGCGCGTGGCTGGTGAAGTTAAGAGGGTACTCGATTCTGCTATTGCCAATGCGGAGAACAACCATCAACTCGATGTTGATCGTCTATATATTGCGGAAGCAACTGTGGGCAGAGCATTTGCAATGAAGCGATTTCGGGCAAGAGCACGGGGTAGAGTTGGCAGCATTACCAAAACGGCTAGCAATTTGACTGTTGTCGTTCGCGAGCGTGGGGAGAACAATTAATGGGCCACAAAGTCAATCCTGTCGGTTTCAGACTTGGGATCAACCGGACTTGGGATTCTCGTTGGTTTGCTGACGATAAATATGGTGACTTGCTCTATGAGGACATCCGGCTAAGGAATTATTTGTTCGATCGATTGAGCCAAGCTGGTGTTTCAAGGGTAGTCATTGAGCGTCCGGCAAAACGGGCTCGTGTAACCATTCATTCTGCCCGTCCTGGAGTGGTAATAGGCAAGAAAGGGGCCGATATTGAAAAATTGCGTCAGGAACTGTCACGTATGACCGGTAGCGACGTAAATTTGAATATCGTAGAAATTCGTAAACCTGAGCTTGATGCTAAGTTAGTAGCGGAAAATATAGCCCAGCAATTGGAACGCCGGGTCGCTTTTCGCCGTGCAATGAAGCGGTCCGTTCAATCCGCGATGAGACTCGGTGCCGAAGGAATTAGGATCAACTGCGGCGGCCGTCTGGGCGGGGCGGAAATCGCGCGAATGGAATGGTATCGTGAAGGGCGTGTTCCACTTCATACGCTACGTGCCGACGTTGATTATGGTACTGCGACAGCGCAGACAACTTACGGCGCCTGTGGTGTGAAGGTTTGGGTTTTTAAAGGCGAAGTATTGGCGCATGACCCCATGGCGCAAGATAAGCGCGCGATGGAGCAGCAGCCATCACGATAGTTATAAACGGGTAGGAAATAGGTGGAAGGCGATGCTGTCCCCAAAAAGAACGAAATTTAGAAAAGCCCACAAGGGCCGTATCCATGGCAATGCCAAAGGTGGAACCAGCCTTAATTTTGGATCCTATGGGCTTAAGGCCACCTCTCCGGGCCGCATTTCAGCGCGCCAAATTGAGGCGTCGCGTCGCGCAATCACACGTCACATGAAACGTAGTGGTCGCGTGTGGATCCGAATATTTCCGGATCTACCGATTTCTCAAAAGCCGGCTGAAGTTCGCCAGGGTAAGGGTAAGGGTACGCCAGAATATTGGGCATGTAGGATCAAGCCTGGTCGCATCATGTTTGAAGTGGATGGAGTTTCAGAAGACATTGCGCGTGTCGCGCTCAATTTGGCAGCGGCAAAGCTTCCTATCCATACCCGTGTCGTCAAGCGGCTTGTGGAATGAGGGCAGTAGGATGAATGCAGCAGATATGCGAGTGAAAACGGTGGATGAGTTGAAGGATCATCTAGCCGAACTCAAAAAAGAAGCACTTAATTTACGCTTTCAGAAGGCCAGTGGTCAGCTTGAAGCGACAGCGCGTGTGCGTGAGGTTCGTCGCGACACTGCGCGTGTCCGAACCATTTTGAATGAAAAGAGCCAAACGGCGAGCTAAGGATAGATTATGCCGAAACGTGTTCTCCAAGGTGTCGTGGTTTCTGATAAGGCGGATAAAACCGTATCCGTTCGCGTCGAACGCCGAATTATGCATCCGTTGTACAAAAAATTCATTCGGCGGTCGAAAAAGTATTCGGTCCATGATTCGAAAAACAATTGCAAGGTTGGTGATCGAGTCCGTATCCGAGAGTGCCGACCAATTTCTAAGTCAAAACGATGGGAGGTGCTGGCGGACAGCGATTAGGACGTCGGACACTTCTTGAGGACAAGCTAATGATTCAGGTGCAAACAAAACTTGAAGTTGCTGATAATTCGGGCGCTCGCCGCGTCCAATGTATTCGCGTGCTGGGTGGCACAAAACGACGTACTGCATCAGTTGGCGATCTGATTGTCGTTTCGGTTAAGGAAGCCATTCCTCGCGGACGCGTAAAAAAGGGAGATTTGCATAAAGCGGTTGTGGTTAGAACAGCTAAAGAGATTCATCGTCCCGATGGTACGTCAATCCGTTTTGATCGGAATGCGGCCGTACTTATTAACCCGCAAGGTGAGCCTATCGGGACACGAATATTCGGTCCGGTAACTCGTGAACTGCGCGCCAGGCAGTATATGAAAATTATTTCTCTGGCACCGGAAGTGCTCTGAGTCGAAAGATTATTTAGTCATATGGCAAAGCAATTGAACCGTATAAAAAAATTTCGCAAAGGCGATGACGTGATCGTCATTACTGGCCGGGATAAAGGAAAAAAGGGCAACATTCTTAGAGTGATGCCAAAAGAAGGGCGTGTCTTGGTACAAGGCGTCAATATGGTCAAGCGACACACTCGCCCATCTCAAGTCAATCCCGGTGGTATAGTTGACAAGGAAGCGTCAATTCACGTTTCTAACATTGCACATATGGACCCAGTCGGCAGTAAATCTGTCCGAGTTGGGTTTAATGTTCTAGAAGACAATCGGAAGGTCCGCGTTGCAAAGCGGTCCGGCGAAATGATCGATTGAGGACCGTCAGATGAGCCGTTTGCAAGAACATTATTACAACGTAATCAGACCGCAATTGCAGTCTGAATTTGACTATGGCAACGCAATGAAAGTCCCTCGGTTAACGAAGATTGTGATCAATATGGGCGTTGGTGAGGCGGTGTCCGATTCTAAGAAAATAGATAGCGCCGCTAGGGAATTGACTTTGATAACTGGGCAAAAACCAGTCACGATCAAAGCGCGCAAATCAGTGGCCACGTTCAAGTTGCGTGAAGGAATGCCGATTGGTTGTAAAGTAACGCTGCGGCGCGATCGGATGTATGAATTTCTTGATCGTTTGATCAATGTTGCGCTACCCCAGGTTCGAGACTTCCGTGGTTTGCCAAGAAAGAGCTTCGATGGGCGTGGTAATTATGCGTTGGGGTTGCGAGAACAAATAGTATTTCCCGAAATCGATTACGATAGCGTTGACGAAATGCGTGGTATGGACATCGTTATGGTGACAACCGCGGAAACCGATCAAGAGGCAAAAGCCCTTTTGAAGGGCTTTAACATGCCGATTAACTGAGAAAAGTCCTGGAGGAACCGCATGGCAAAGACGAGTGCCGTCGAAAAAAACCGGAAAAGAATTCGCATGGCGAAGAAATACGCGTCAAAGCGCGCCCAGCTCAAGGCGATCGCGCAAGACAAGTCGTTACCCGCTGAAGAATGTTTCGCGGCACGTTTAAAACTTGCTGAACTGCCGAGAAATTCGTCAGCCGTCAGAATTCGTAACCGTTGCGAAATTTCTGGACGACCGCGAGGGTATTATCGCAAGTTTAAAATTTCCCGAATTGCGCTTCGCGACCTAGCGTCGCAAGGGCAGATTCCGGGAATGACAAAGTCCAGCTGGTAAGGGGGGGCGCCGATGTCGATGACCGATCCTGTCAGCGACATGCTGACGAGAATACGCAACGGGCAACAATCCAATAAGTCTGCGGTTGGGAGCCCAGCGTCAAAGCTGCGTGTAAACGTGCTGGAAGTCCTTCAGCGAGAAGGTTATATCCGGGGGTATTCATTGGGAGACAACGATAAGGGATCGCCCGAAATTCGTATTGAGTTGAAGTATCACGAAGGTGAGCCTGTAATTCGTGAATTGCATCGTGTTTCCAAACCAGGACGTCGTGTCTACTCGAAGATTAAAGATTTGCAGCGTGTTTATAACGGTTTGGGAATTTCTATTCTGTCCACACCTCAAGGTGTTTTATCCGATGGTGAAGCACGCGCCGCTAATGTGGGTGGTGAAGTGCTCTGCACTGTATTTTAGAGGGCGTTATGTCGAGAATTGGCCAAAGTCCCGTCGCAGTCCCCTCCGGTGTTACCGTTGATATTGCTGGACAAATTGTGACGGCCAAGGGAAAGCTTGGTGAAATAAGTGTTACACTTGTGGATGACGTAGAAATTTCACACGAGAAAACGGATCTCCTACTCAAGCCTCGGAGTGACTCTCAGCGTGCTCGGACCATGTGGGGTACCATGCGCAGCCTTGTCCAGAATATTGTCACGGGTGTGGATAAAGGTTTCGCAATTAATCTCGAAATTGTTGGGGTTGGTTATAGAGCGGCGGTCGAGGGCAAAGAACTTGTGTTGCAGTTAGGATATAGCCACGAAATTCGTTATCCAATTCCCGAAGGCATCTTAATTACTTGTGAACGGCCTACGACAATTACAGTTACTGGTGCAGATCGGCAAAAGGTAGGTCAAGTGGCTGCAAACATTCGGGCATTTCGTAAACCTGAGCCATATAAGGGTAAAGGGATTCGGTACGTAGATGAATATATCCTCCGTAAGGAAGGTAAGAAGAAATAGGACGAGCCATGGATAAGGCCAAAGCGCTTCGGGTCCGCAGAAAACAGCGGGTTCGTAACCAGTTGCGACAACATAAAATTCATCGACCGAGATTATCAGTTTTTCGGTCCGGAAAAAATATCTACGCGCAGGTCATTGATGATCGTAGCGGCAATACTGTTGCCGCAGCATCCACGCTTGAAAAACAAATACGCGGTACCCTGAAATCGGGTGCTGATAAGGGAGCTGCAGCGGCAGTCGGTTCACTGGTCGCCGAACGCGCTATTTCTAGAGGGTTGAGCGAAGTTGTTTTCGATCGCGGCCCGTATCTATTTCACGGCCGAATCAAAGAGCTTGCCGATGCTGCACGAGAAGGTGGATTGAAATTCTGAGGAGAGTTTGATGGCACGTACGCCGAGAGAGAGGCAGGGCCGAAACCAGCGGCGCGATAGAGAAGAAGCTTCGGACGACCTCGTTGATAAACTGGTTAGCATTAATCGTGTTGCAAAAGTCGTCAAAGGCGGCCGCCGTTTCGGGTTTGCTGCCCTAGTCGTTGTTGGGGATGAAAAAGGAAGGGTGGGGTATGGTTCCGGTAAGGCACGGGAAGTGCCTGAGGCCATTCGTAAGGCGACTGATCAGGCTAAGACAAGCATGATCCGGGTGCCTCTTCGAGAGGGGCGCACTCTTCATCATGATGTAAAGGGAAGATTTGGTGCAGGGAAAGTCGTGTGTCGCGCGGCTCCGGCAGGCACGGGCATAATCGCCGGTGGGCCCATGAGAGCAGTGTTCGAAACATTAGGTGTACAAGATGTAGTCGCTAAGTCTATGGGCTCGCAAAACCCCCATAACATGGTGAAAGCGACATTCACCGCATTATCAACTTTACAGTCCCCGCGTAATGTTGCTGCGCGGCGAGGGCGTAAAGTCGCTCAAGTGCTTGGCCCACGCCCGGGAACCGGAGAAATGAAGGACGAGGCCGATGGCTGATCAGACAATTCGTGTCACGCAAATAAAAAGTGCAATCGGGCGTAAGAATGACCAACGTAGGACACTTATTGG
>CAYZMI010000064.1:8928-12877 GCA_964479475.1 uncultured Rhodospirillaceae bacterium
GGAGTTTCACTCAGCGGGTTTGAGGGTGGGCAGATGCCGCTATATCGGCGGCTCCCCAAACGCGGGTTCACAAATATATTTCGCAAGCAATATCGAGAGATCAATCTCGGTACATTACAAGGTGCGATAGACGCAAATAGAATTGATATCTCTAAGACGGTTGATGTTGCCTCTTTGCAATTAGCGGGAATTATTAAAACACCAAAAGACGGTCTGCGCCTTCTTGCCAAGGGAGAACTGGTGGCCAAGATTACTATCGAGGTAGCTGGTGCATCAAAAGCTGCCGTCTCTGCTGTCGAAAAAGCTGGCGGTTCAGTAATCGTTAAGAGGGCGTTAGCCGCGTCAACAGATCAAGCCGATACAAAGGAAAGTGCCGAGGCCTAGCGCCCGGTTGAAGATAAAATGGCATCCGCCGCTGAACAACTCGCCGCACATATGAATTTCGGGCAGCTCGGTAAAGCGACAGAGCTCAAAAAACGTTTGTGGTTTACTCTTGGCGCGCTGATCATTTATCGCTTGGGGACCTATATACCTTTGCCCGGTATCGACCCCAATATATTACAGGAAATTTTTCAGAGCCAAGCGGGTGGCCTTTTGGCGGTCTTCGATATGTTTGCCGGCGGTGCTTTTGGGCGCATGACGATCTTTGCGCTAGGAATAATGCCCTATATCTCTGCTGCAATTATCATGCAGTTGTTGACCGCGGTTTCGCCTTATTTTGAGCAAATGAAGAAAGAAGGAGAACCAGGCCGGAAAAAGATTAATCAATATACGCGTTATGGAACTGTCCTATTGGCAGCGCTGCAAGGCTATGGCATTTCGGTGGGCTTAGAGGGCACTGCAGGATCTCAGGGTTCCGCCGTAATCGATCCTGGTTGGTTTTTCCGGGCAACTACGGTCATTACGCTGGTTGGCGGTACTATGTTTCTGATGTGGCTTGGTGAGCAAATTACCGCACGTGGAGTTGGTAATGGAATTTCCTTGATAATTTTTGCTGGGATCGTTGCAAATTTGCCATCAGCATTAGCAGGCACCCTGGAACTTGGGCGAACTGGAGCGTTGTCTGCGGGATTTATTGTTTTCCTTCTATTGATGGCAGTCGCAGTGATCGCCCTTATTGTTTATGTGGAGCGAGCGCAGCGTAGACTTGTAGTGCAATATCCCAAAAGACAAGTCGGCAATAAAATGTTTGGCGGTGATAGCTCACATTTACCACTTAAAATTAACACAGCGGGGGTCATTCCACCGATATTCGCGAGTTCTTTGCTACTGTTACCGATAACGGTCGCAGGGTTTAGTGCTGCAGGCCAAGGGCCAGAGTGGCTGGCAGGCGTCACAGCGTATCTTGGACGAGGACAACCCGTATATTTGGCGGTCTATGCAATATTGATTGCATTTTTCGCGTTTTTTTATACGTCGGTTGTCTTCAATCCCTCTGAAACGGCGGACAATCTTAAACAGAATGGTGGTTTCATTCCGGGCATTCGCCCAGGAAAGAACACTTCTGATTATCTCGACTTTGTATTAAGTCGTATAACCGTACTTGGTGCGATATATTTGGTTGCGGTGAGCATTTTACCGGAACTCTTGATTTCGAATTATGCGGTTCCCTTTTATTTTGGAGGAACTAGCCTTCTCATCGTCGTTACAGTGACAATGGATACTGTGGCACAGGTGCAATCGCATCTTTTAGCGCATCAATATGAGGGATTAATAAAAAAATCTCGCCTGCGAGGTCGTCGCGGATGAAATTAATCCTTCTTGGGCCACCTGGCGCGGGCAAGGGAACTCAAGCGCAGGAGCTAGAGCGCCGACACAAATTGGTTAGGCTTTCAACCGGTGAAATGTTGCGCAAAACGATCGCGTCGGAAAGTGAAATAGGCCAGAAGATTAAAGGAATTGTTGAATCAGGAGAACTAGTTCCCGATGACATTATGATTAAAATGATTTCCGAGAGCATTACTCGGTCGGATTGCCAAAATGGGTTCATTCTTGATGGTTTTCCCCGCACAACTGGCCAAGCTAAGGCATTGGATGCCATGCTCAGTGATATGGGCCAACAACTCGACCATGTCATTGAAATGGCGGTTAATACCGAAGTTTTGGCTAAACGTATCGGTGGCAGGTTTAGTTGTGAAAGATGCGGAACTGGTTATCACGACGACTTTCGGCCGACCGCAAAGAAAGGTGTGTGTGATCATTGCGGGTCAACAGAATTCGCGCGGCGGGCTGATGACAATCCAGAAACGATTAAGGCGCGCTTGGACGCTTACCAAAAACAGACCGCAACATTGTTACCTTACTATCGGAAGAAAGGGCAGTTAAGGACAGTGAATGCGATGGCATCAATTGAAACAGTAACTAGGCAAATTGAAAAAATTGTAACAAATCAGTGATTGTTGACTTGCAAGCAATTAGACCTATAATCCCGCAGCTTCAGGCACGGACGATAATGATCAAACTTCAAGGCGGTGATCGCCACATCGAGGGAGACTCGGCATGGCGCGTTTAGCGGGTGTCAACCTACCAAATAAACCGACAGGGATTGCCCTGACTTACATCCATGGCATAGGTAGATCGACGGCGAAATCGATTTGCATGCAAAGCGAAGTTGATTCAGCGGTACGTATCGACGAATTGAGCGACGATGAGTTGGGACGGATTCGCGAAATTATCGACCGAGACATCCGAATAGAGGGTGAACTCCGACGTGAAGTGTCGATGAATATAAAACGCCTTATGGATCTTGGCTGCTATCGGGGGCTACGCCACCGCAGGGGGATGCCAGTTCGTGGTCAACGAACACATACAAACGCTCGCACACGAAAAGGGCGTGCACGACCCGTTTCGGGCAAGAATTAGATCCGACTGGAATTACAGGAATAAATCATGGCAAGGCCAACCGCTACACGCGTCCGGCGGCGCGAACGCAAAAACATAACTTCAGGTGTGGCACATGTGAATGCAACATTTAACAATACCATGATTACAATTGCCGATGCGCAAGGAAACACAATTGCGTGGTCTTCTGCTGGTGCGTCCGGATTTAAGGGGTCGCGTAAATCCACCCCATATGCAGCACAAGTCGCTGCTGAAGACGTTGGGCGCAAAGCAATGGACCACGGTATGAAGACACTTGAAGTAATGGTCAAAGGACCAGGATCTGGTAGAGAATCGGCGTTGCGCGCCCTTGGTGCGGCTGGTTTCACAATTACGGCAATCAAAGACGTAACGCCAATTCCCCACAATGGATGTCGTCCGCGAAAACGCCGTCGCGTATAGACATAACGTTTTTAATTTTTTGTCAGCGTAAGGCCATTTATGTCTAGAAGAATAATGGTTGATAGCTGGCACTGGCTCAAAATGAGGTTCCCTCCGTGATTCAGAAAAATTGGCAAGAGCTGATTAAACCTAATAAGTTGGAAGTAACACCCGGTCTAGATCAGACCCGAAGTGCAACCATTGTCGTTGAACCGTTAGAACGCGGTTTTGCGATGACTATGGGTAATGCGCTCCGCCGTATCATGTTGTCATCTCTCCAGGGTGCTTCAGTGACGGCGGTCCAAATTGACGGTGTGTTGCATGAATTTTCCTCCATTCCTGGTGTTAGAGAAGACATCACTGATATTGTGTTAAACTTGAAGTCACTTTCATTGCGCTATCACGGCGATGACTCGCGCAGAATAAATTTGGTGGCATCAGGGCCCGGTGAAGTTACCGCAGGAATGATCGACGCGTCACATGATGTGGAGATCGTTGATCCAGATCTTGTTATTTGTACACTCGACGATGGTACTAAAATTAACATGGAAATGACGGTGACGACAGGAAAGGGATATGTTCCTGCAACGCAAATTCGTGCCGAAGACTCGCCAATTGGTCTAATTCCTATTGATGCCATTTATAGTCCTGTACGGCGAGTTGCATTCCGAGTTGATAATACGCGGGT
>CAYZMI010000065.1:0-5270 GCA_964479475.1 uncultured Rhodospirillaceae bacterium
TGGACGGATTTATGTTAAAGCGAGATTTGTATCCCAACTAAAATCGGAGGGAAAATTGAAGAAACAATTATTAACGACAACGGCTCTTGTCGCAGCGGGCGTGGTAGCAGCGTCCCACGTGGCCGAAGCCAAAATGAAAATGAGTATCAGAGGCGACCAGACGGCCACGATCGGTGTCGCTGACCAATCATCCCAACAAGACGCCCGTGGGGAACGTGTTGGATTTGACGTCAAGCAGGACAGTGAAATCCATTTCTTGGGGTCTGGGCGAACAGACAATGGTTTGAGGCTTTCAGCTCGTGTCGAGCTCGAAGGTAACCAAAACGGTGACCAAATCGATGAAGCGTTCGTAACGGTAGCCGGCAGCTGGGGCCAACTTCGTATTGGTTCTGAAGACAATGCCGCGAGCCTTATGACAACTGGGACCATGGGTTCTTGGGCAACCAACGTTGCTGGTAACTTGAACTTTGACACCACGGACTGGATTGTATCGCCAACTGGCCATGAACGAAACGGAACGGCACGCCTTGATCTTGGTGAAGGTGATTCAGAAAAGATCACCTACATGACGCCACGTGTAGGCGGCTTCCAGGCTGGTATCAGTTACGTGCCATCGGGTGAAGAAGATGCGAACAGCTCAATGGCGCCGACGACGACCGACATGACCGACGGTTGGGCGTTTGCCGCGAATTATCGCGGTGGTGTAGGCGGCGCACGCGTCGGTCTCGCAGCCGGTTATATGATGGCTGATGGCGATCCAAAAGCTAACAACCTTGAGTTGGCCAGTGATCCCCAAGGTTGGATCGTTTCTGGCTCAGTTCGCACGGGTGGCGTAACCCTGGCGGCCGGTTATTTGAACCGGATGAGCATGGAAGACGGCGATGGCACCCAATCGGGCGGTACCACACTCGATATTGGCGCCAAGTACGATTTCGGTAAGAACCATGTGAGCATTGGTTATGCTCACAACGAAGTAGAAGGTGCTAAGGCCACTTCGAAAGATGACCAAAGCGATCGTGTGCAGGTCAGTTATCGTCGTGACTTGGGTCCGGGCATGCAATATGGCTTGAACTTCTACTATGCCGATTTCGAGGGTGAAACAGCCGGTAGTGGTGATGATAACGAAGGTATCGGTATCAGCACGTCTATCCGAGTCCGCTTCTAGGGCTTGATTGTTACAAAGATATCTCGCTGAGGCGATGGGTATGTCTTTGGCAAACCCATGACAATTGAGAGGGGCAGCAGTTGCTGCCCCTCTTTTTTGGTTTTATGAATACGGAATTTCAAATTCAATTTGTCATGGCTTGGTGTTCTGTCCCCAATGAGGTATCGCCAGCATTAATGGGCCAAGCCAGCGCTAATACATTACTCTTCTTCTCACAATAAGCTGACATTTTAAATCCAAGTAATCCTGCCCTATCTTTGCCTATAACGATACTAGTAATAAAGCTGACCATTCTTAATTTACTAGTAATTTAGGCGATATAGTTTTGTAGATTGTAAAATGACAAGTCAGAAAATATGATGGGCGACATCCAAAAAAATATCGCTGCAGTGAACAGGGAGATTATCTCGGCAGCGGAGGCGGTAGGGCGTGCTCCGGAAGAAATCACCCTAATTGCTGTAAGTAAAATACATCCACAGTCTGCTGTTTTAGATGCATTGAGAGCCGGTCAACGGGTGTTTGGTGAAAACCGGGTGCAAGAGGCAGCGGAAAAATATCCCGCTTTGCGCGAGGAATTTCCCGATCTTGAGCTGCATTTGATCGGCCCGCTGCAGACTAATAAAGTACGTGATGCAGTTCGTCTCTTTGATGTAATTCAAACCGTCGATCGGCCCCGGCTGGCTGATGTTCTTATCAAGGAGGCGGATCGCATCGGTCGGCCCATACCGATTATGGTTCAGGTAAATACGGGAGAGGAGCCCCAAAAAGCGGGCGTTGTGCCACTTGAAGCGGATGCGATCATAGACACCTGTAAGGAGGCAGAAGGACTAGATTTGCGCGGATTAATGTGTATTCCACCCATTGCTGAAGAGCCAGCCATGCATTTTGCGCTGTTACAAAAAATAGCGGCGGGTCATGGGTTGAGAGTGCTTAGTATGGGTATGAGTGCGGATTATTCGACGGCTATCCAGCTTGGCGCTACACATGTCCGAATTGGTACCGCCATATTTGGCCAACGACCGTTGCACTAAATGTTAGATGGCAGTTGGTCCCACGACTTCTACAATGTCGCCCGGTACAAATGCGGATACGACACGCAATAAATCCCTAGGCCGCAAGGCAATGCAGCCTTGTGTGGGTTTCAGATCCGGCGCGGCAACATGAAGGAATATTGCGCTTCCTCGTCCTGCAACCACCGGTTCATCGTTGTATCCAAGCACTACGATTAAATCGTATAGGCCATCTTCTCGCATCATGACTTCGTGACTTGCGGGATAGGGTAATTCGACGCGCCGGTTATATTGGGAATCCAATGGATCATCACACCACCCGTCTCGCGGGCTCAATGACTGGCATGGCAACTTAGTGATCGGTTGGGTGATACGGTCGCCTCGAAAAAAAACTTCTCGCGCCGGCCAGGCGCCGACCGGGGTTGTGCCGTCGCCTTCTTGTTTGTGGTCCGAGACACCCCCATAACCAATAACGCACATTAGGGGCCGCCCGTTCCATACGGCCCCCCCATTATGATGGACCACTAGGTTCATACTAACCTTATATCGTCTGAAGATGGTGTTTTAAAACCAAATACAATTAAATTAATCCCTCTGTCGCGTGCAATTTTGGATAGAAGAGACCAACCTTTTTCCTTCCGAGACTAAATAGAGGTCGTGCCCTTCTCTATTTACCAGTCACTCGGATTGACATATCACTTGCCCCTAAGGAAATTTAAATGATAGCGCGCCATGTATTGTTAATCCCCCTAGGGTAGGAAAAGAAATATTATGGATGGCGGTAAACAAATTTTGTTGGTTGAGGGAGATGCGGTACTTCGTCAGTCGTTGCTGGAGCAGCTCGCGTTAAACAAAGAATTCGAAACAACAGCGCTTTCGACGGGTGTGGGGGCGCTGAATGCATCTAAAATACAACGATATGATTTATTAATTCTGAGTGTGGGTTTGCCCGATATAAATGGGCATGAACTTTGCCAGCTACTTCGTCGTGGCCACGTCCATGCCCCTATCATTTTGTTAGAGGACTCGGATAGCCAGCCAGACACCATTCTCCCCACCAATAATGGTGCAACAAATTACATTTTGAAACCGTTTCGACTGGGCGTTCTATTGGAGTGTATTCGGGCACACCTTAGACGGCAGGAACGCAGCGAAGAAGCCTTATTCGATCTCGGTCCCTACAGTTTTCACCCCGCCGCGAAGCTACTCCTTTTAACTGACACTAACGATCCAATTCGACTAACTGAAAAGGAGGCGGCGATATTGAAATATCTCCTCGAATCAAGCAGTTCGGTCGTTGGTCGGCGCGAGTTGCTAGATGAAATCTGGGGATACAATTCAGGCGTGACTACTCACACGCTGGAAACACATATTTACCGGTTGCGTCAGAAGCTTGAGAGAGATCCCCCCAATGCGGAAATTCTCGTGACAGAAACCGGTGGTTATCGTTTGATCCCTTAAGAAACGGCGCGCATCTGATTTCTAATAACGCCAATACCATCTACTTCTGCCTCGCAAATATCCCCGTCTTTTAGGTAAACGGGCGGTTTCATGCCAAGACCAACTCCGAATGGTGTGCCCGTTGCTATGAGATCACCAGGTTGTAACGTAATTCCTTGAGACATGTATGATATTAAGTGAGCTACGCCGAATATCATGTTGGTGGTATTGGATCGTTGTTTTTCTTCCCCATTTACTTTGAGATTTAAATCAAGCGCCTGGGGGTCCGCGATATCGTCCGCGGTTACAATCCCCGGTCCAAATGGACAAAATGTGTCGAGCGACTTGCCAAAATCCCACTGGCCGGGGGGCCGTAGCTGTAAATCGCGTGCGGAAACGTCGTTAACTGTTGTATATCCAAATACGTGATCTAATGCCGCAGCCTCATCAACGCGAAACGCGGTTTTCCCTATTACAACACCCAGTTCGACTTCGTAGTCCACTTCCTGACATACGTCTGTATGCCAAACTACGTCATCAAAAGGTCCGGTCACGGAGGTAGAGTATTTAGTAAATATTACCGGATTTGATGGCACCTCTAAACCTGCTTCCTTGCAATGGTCGATATAATTAAGGCCGATACCAATGACTTTAGGCGGTCGAGCAATCGGGGCACACAAGCTGACGTCGCTAACAGCGTGGTCGTTTCCATTCCATGCAGAAATTTTAGCTTGTGCGTTTTCCAGGGCCTCAGTACCCCCTTCAATAATCGCTAACAAATCCCCTTTGCCGCCAAGTTCAAGGACGCGCCCGTCGGCAAGCGCGCCCGGCTGTTGAGACCCATTAATCGAAAAAGTCACTAAATTCGCCATTGTTCAATATCCCCTGAATTTTACTTTGGTACACCGGTAACAGCTTGTTGTCGTCTTCGTCTACCCATGAGACACACACAGCCCCAATAGAATTGCGTCAGTAAGGCGTCCTTTTGGCTGCTTTAAAGTCATATTATATCGGAAACGGTCAGAGATTTGGTTGGTTCAATCTACTGAATGCTTCCGCTTCCCCCTTTCCTTTAAGTGATCGGTTGGCAGATCAAGAGATCGGAGATTTTCCAATGTCGCGGCGGAAAGAGCCAAGTCCCGCCTGCTTGCAGCCTCTGCAGACGTGCGTGCAACCGTCTCAAAGTCTTCTAAGGAAGATTCGAATTTTATGCTGCTGTTACTGCTTTTTAGAGTTAGTTGCATCCATCCTTTTGAGCGGTCACGTTTCATGGCGAAGTAGCGTAATTCAAGCGATTCAAGGTCCCGCCAATGGATGCTATAATGCCGAACCGTTGAGACCGCCAAACTCTCATCCGTCAAATTGACAATTGTTTTTCCACGCACCCAAGTACGGAGGGCAAATAGTAAAAATAACCCAACTAAAATGGTTAAGGTGCTGCCCGCAATGGTGTTGATCGGAATTAATGCGAGCGGGCTTGACGTGAGGACTATGCCTATTGTAGCGCGTGCATAGTCGGCCAATAGATTGCTTTTAGGATAACGATGTACCGACATTGAAATAGGTGCGCCCGTGCCTTGATAATCAATCAAATAGCTAAGCCAATACCGGGGCTCTATCAAATCTAAAGTCCCAAGGATATGGACGCAACAATT
>CAYZMI010000065.1:5370-12824 GCA_964479475.1 uncultured Rhodospirillaceae bacterium
TCAGGTCTCGACTAAGCTGATATTTAGGCGGTCAATCGATACGGTTGCGTCGGCCGCCACCACGAACAAGTGAACACTAGCCCAGTCCATCTTGTGGGGTGGGGGATTAATCATGTTCCAACCCGTTGCCAACGAAATCATAGCGCGAATGATGCCTTGGTGGGCGACAGCGCCTGTTGCTCTGTCTTCGGCGGCAATTCGTTCAACCCAAGTTTGCACACGCGCTCGAACGTCCCTTGGTGATTCTCCGCCGTCGGGCCTCAAGTCAATACCCATATCCGCACGCTGTCGGTAATCGTCACCGTACTTCTCTTTTAGCTCGGTATGAGTATGACCATCCCAGTCGCCCCAATCCATTTCAATCAGTGCCGGTTCCGTTTCCACTGACAGATCAAGCAGTTTTGCTGTTTGTTGGGCGCGTGTCAGTGGACTTGCAACCCAATGGTAATCACTAAATTCTATCGGCACACGCCAATTTAAAACCGTGGAACGTCCATTCGCACTCAGCGGTATATCGGCCTGACCTTGCAGCCTTTTCCGTTCGTTCCATTCGGTCGGTCCGTGACGAATAAGGGCTATCGATGTCATGCCGAGCACCTTTGTGCGGAGTTAGATTTTGTTCCATTTAGAATTACAGAACCCTTGCCGAATAATAAATTTTGCAAAAACCTTGATTAGAATGTGTGGCCCCACGTCAACTCCTTACTTACATCAGCTGGCAGGTAAATAACCGGGCAAGACACCGAATTTCCGCCGTTTATCGGAGCCCCAACTTTTGGGGCTCCGTACTTTGAGGAAAAGCGTACAGTAATTATGCAGCTTTTTGTTCAATATTTTTTTGTCTGTCAGTTGAAATCGAAATGCGTCGCGGTTTCAACTCTTCGGGCACGATGCGTTCCAGTTCTACATGGAGTAATCCGTTCTCAAGATCTGCACCTGTGACGACAATATGGTCGGCCAGCTGAAATGTGCGTTCAAATGTTCGACCGGCTATACCACGGTGAAGGAATTTTTTGTCATTGTTGGCATCGTTGGATTTGCCACAAATAAACAGAGTGTTTTCTTTTGCAGTTACTTCAATGTCGTTCGGACCGAACCCCGCAACGGCGAGAGAAATTCTATAATTTTCTTCACCCTTCTTCTGAATATTATAGGGGGGATAGCCGTCGGGATGCTGGGCTCCTCGCATAGCTGAATCCATCAGTTGGGTCATCCGGTCGAAACCGACAGTCGATCGAAATAGGGGAGAAAAGTCAAAAGAATGCATGTTGATACCCTCCTTGAGCAATATCATGTAACGAACCCACCAAATGGCCGGGTTCTGAGTAAATATACGAAGGCCCTTATTTAGGCACCTTCAATAATGAATATGGGTAGTACTGGAAATGAATTCAAGGCGGCACTTACAGTTGACTGCCCGTAATTTTTGTATGAAATATTAATTAGATAGATTTATATCCACCGAAACCGGCACATGATCGGACGGCTTTTCCCAGCCGCGAGCATCACGCAAAACCGACGCACTTTGCAATTTTCCTGTGAGTGGCGGGGTTACCCAAATGTGATCAAGCCGCCGGCCCCGGTCACTACCTGGCCAGGTGCGGTTGCGGTAGCTCCACCAAGAATAGAGTTGTTCCTCTGGCGGAATGAATTTGCGTACCGCATCAACCCACTTGTGTGCAGACATGACTTTTTTGAGACCCTGCACTTCAACCGGCGTGTGACTCACGACATTTAGTAGTTGTTTGTGGGACCATACATCTGTCTCAAGTGGCGCAATATTTAGATCGCCTACTAAGACGCGTTTGGCGACCCGTTTTTTACTGAACCAAATTCGCATCTCTTCGATGAAGGCCAGTTTGTGCGCAAATTTTTCGTTTTTTTCTGGATCCGGGATATCGCCACCGGCAGGCACATAAAAATTGTGCAGTTCCGTTCCGTCGGGTAATTTTGCCGCAATATGTCGGCAATCTTCCTTGTCGCACCACGATCGCCTTTTCATTTTCGTTACTGGCACACGCGATATTATCGCAACGCCATTATAGGCTTTCATCCCATTATATAGAATATGGTCAAATCCCAGTTTGCACACAGCATCGGTAGGAAATGCATCATCTGGAACCTTGGTTTCTTGAACACAAACGATATCCGGTTTCAATACTTTGACTACACGCCCCAGCGTAGGCAGGCGCAATCGCAGCGAATTTATGTTCCACGTGACAATGCGCATGTTTAGGCACCCACTACATGCTTCCTCGTGCGGGCGTGTTCCCGCGCGGCCTCACCAAATTTTTTGAAGAGTTGCTTGGACAATTCATGTTCTTCTAGTCCCCATTCGGCATGCCACTGTACTCCCACGGTAAAGGATTTTGCGCCGGATAGTCTTACCGCTTCAATGACGCCATCAGGGGAGACGGCTTCAATGTCTAGCCCGTTTGCCGCTTGGTCGATACCCTGACCATGTAGTGAATTGACCATAACTTCCGATCGATTCACAAGGCCTTCAAGGAAACCGCCTGGCGTAAGACTGATCGAATGCCGAAGTGCCATGCGTTCTTCAATTGTGTCCAGATCTCGCCGCATACGGTGGTCTTCTTTTCCAGGCAGAAGGTGGATTCGGTAATGTAACGACCCCCCAAGCGCAACGTTCATTTCCTGTATGCCTCGGCAAATGCCAAATACTGGCACTCCACGATCTACGCATGCTCGAACTAGCGGAAGAACTGTTGCATCGCGTCCCGGATCGATGATTTCGTCATCAGGGAAAGGTGGGCCCCCATAATGGCGTGGTTCTATGTTGGCACGCCCACCCGGCAATAAAACTCCGTCAAGATTTTCGACTAGTTTCTTTACATCTATGGCTGAACCTAAAGCGGGAATACTTACTGGTATGGCACCTGCGCCGTCGATAACGGAGCGAAGGTACTTATCACTGGTAGTATGGAGCGGAAACCGTCTGGGATTATCTGTTGAATAAGTGGCGGCAACACCGACAAATGGAATGGGATGGGGATTTAGCATGACGATTGGCTAACATGAAGCACGCGCCTGAGCAAGCTGCGTAAGTCATTGAATTACTCGGTGGTTGGATCAGTCCAATCCGGATGATTAAAATCAAATATACGGTTTTTGATCGGCATGTTGAACTTGGGGCCGATAAGGGTAACGGTAGTAGTGATGCCTTGCGCGTCAACCACTGACCAACCCATTAACCGAAAAGGTTTGGTAGCCAGCGCCAGAATCAACCGCCCAGCGTCCGGCTGTTTTTTCTGATATAGATACACCCGTAACTCTTCGTCCCGCCGTTTGATTTTTTCAACGCCTACGTCTTTGGATAACCGCAACTTATTGCTCAGCAACAACGCCGCCGGACTTGCATTAACTGGCAGCTGATTTACTTCCTTCAATTCGCTATCGATGAATGTGAGCCATGTAGTGTCGCCAAAAATTTGCAATTGGACCGGCGGCTTATAGTCGATCCTCAGACGGCCGGGGCGGGACAAGTAAATTTGTCCCTGTGAGACTTGGCCATTTGTAGCACTCTGAATAAAAACAGAGCGGAGAGTTTTGATGCTGTTTAGGTAACGTTCAATTGCCGCCAACTGCGGCTGTCGTTCGGTTGCCGCGACGGGAGGGGCAACCCCCGCCGCTAATCCTGTTAAAATTATCCAAAGCAAGCACCACATGATCATAAAAATTCAATATCAACTGACTGTTGAAATTAATTGGCGGGGCAATAAGGGTTCCATGATAACTGGCTAATAGTCTGTCACTTCAGGTATCAAGGTTACCGATGTCACGTGCCAAAACGTCGCGTTTGCCTACGTGGTTGGCACTGCTGATTACGCTTTCAGCTTCCATTCGATCGATGATACGCGCCGCCCTATTGTAACCGATCTGCAAATGACGTTGGACAAAGCTGGTGGATGCCTTTCTCTCCCGGCAAACCAGTGCCACCGCTTGATCGTATAACGCATCTTCTCCATTGCTTGATGTGGTCACCGGCCCAGCGAGTGTTTCGAGCTCTTCTTTTGTTACTTCCTCTATATATTTGGGTGGCCCTTGGCCCTTGAGGAAGGTTACCAGACGTTCGACCTCCTCGTCAGTCACAAGAGGCCCATGGACGCGGGTGATGCGCCCGCCCCCTGCCATATAGAGCATATCGCCCTGGCCCAATAATTGTTCGGCGCCCGATTCACCTAATATTGTTCGGCTGTCGATTTTTGAAGTGACTTGGAATGAGACCCGGGTTGGAAAATTCGCCTTAATTGTCCCGGTGATCACGTCCACCGATGGGCGTTGTGTTGCCATAATGAGATGAATTCCGGCTGCTCTTGCCATTTGGGCAATTCTCTGAACCGAAGCCTCCACTTCCTTGCCAGCGACTAGCATTAGATCCGCCATTTCATCCACAATGACGACTACATAGGGTAGTAGTGTCATGTCGAGCGGTTGATCTTCGTAGACAGGCTCACCGGTTTCTGAGTCGAAACCTGTTTGAACCGTGCGAGTAAGTAATTCGCCTGTTTTGGTGGCCTCTTCAAGTCGTGCATTGTAACCAGCAATATTACGGACACCCAGCGTCGACATGGACCGGTATCTCTGTTCCATCTCGCGGACTGTCCAGCGGAGCGCCACTACGGCCTTTCGAGGATCGGTTACCACAGGACATAACAGATGAGGAATTCCGTCATAGACGGACAGCTCCAGCATTTTAGGATCAATCATGACAAGCCGGCATTGCTCGGGCGGAAGGTGGTAAAGGAGCGATGCGATCATCGTATTGATTGCCACCGATTTTCCGGATCCTGTCGTTCCCGCAATTAAAAGGTGTGGCATGCGTGCAAGATCCGCAATTATCGGTGATCCCCCGATATCCTTACCTAATACGAGTGATAGTTTGGAGGTGGTGCGTTCATAATCTTTAGATGAGAGCAACTCCCGTAGCGATACAAATTCACGGTCACTGTTGGGCAATTCAATACCCATTACAGAACGGCCTGGGATTACAGAAACACGAACTGAAATGGCACTCATCGATCGTGCGATATCGTCTGCAAGTCCAATGACCCGGGAAGATTTGATCCCTGGCGCGGGTTCGAACTCGTAAAGAGTTACGACCGGTCCGGGTCGAACTTTGACGACCTCGCCCTGAACGCCAAAATCCTCCAATACGGATTCAAGCAACCGGGCGTTTTCTGCCAGAGAATCTGCATCTGTATTCTCCCCTGCCCTCGTTTCCATGATCTGTAGTATATCGAGTGATGGCAGAATAAATTCATGGCTCGGTCCTAAATCCAATGCTGCTTGTCTATCCGCTTCGGCTCGTTTGCCTGGCGGTGCGCTTTCCTTTCGCGGTGCGACGATGTTGCGCTTGCTGGGACGTGTAAGTAGTGGTTCTTGGCGCGTTGGTCGGTCGTGATCCCCCCATTCATCCTCTTGCTCATTACTGTTTACGGCACCTGCAACTAGAAAAGGTTCTCGCCTTGATAACCCAGATCTATCTCCTCCAATTAACGAAGCTGACCATCGCCCCGCACGCAGACCATCTCGTCCGGCGATGACGCTTATCCTGAGTGTATGGCGGCTCAACCAGATCAAAAAATTACCGAATCGGCGCCATTGCCCCTTCGAAATTCCAAGTGTGCCAATCCACGCAAATATACCCAATACTCCTGCCGTTAAGGCTATAGGCGTTTCCTGAACAAAGTATTGTGGCGTAATTAGCGACACTGCCTGGATTAAGAGAATATCCCCTGTAATGCCGCCATAACCTGCGTTTAAAATCCAACCTGTCCCAGTTTTCGGGCCAGCTAAGGCTAGGGCGGCAAGAAGCAGGGAAATTGGCAAGAGTGTGACGCGAATCCACAGACGGCCCATCGATTTTTGCGTGCCGATTTGCCACCCCCAGCCCATTAACGTGAGTGGTAACACCCAACTCGCCATACCAATGGTTTGCATTAGAACGTCCGCAATAGAAGCGCCAGGGCGCCCTAGCCAGTTGCGAGATAATTGTTCCGTAGCAGAATTAAAGGAAGGATCATCCGGATGATAGCTGATGAGCACTAGTATTAGACTGGCACCTGCCATTGCAATGCAAAGACCCAGCGCTTCGATTGCACGTTTCTGCAAAATATTTGTTACACCCGTGGGCAGGAGGGTGGTTTTGCCAATATTTCCAGATGGACCAGCCATAATAGCCTCCGGCCTAAAGTGTTGAATTTAGGCGGGTTAACGCCTGTTCTGTCGTCGTAATATCGTGCACTAGCGCACAGCGAATATATCCGGCGCCCGGATCCCGTCCTGTTTCATCGATCTTGGAAAGATAAACGCCAGGAATTACTCGTAATGCAGCTTTTTTCCATAGCTTGAGTGCTGCTGCTTCGCCGTCGCCTACGTTGAGCCATAAATAAAATCCACCATCTGGTCGAAAGTAGCCGAATTTGTCGCCCAAAATTTCGTCAGCGAGATCAAACTTTTGCCTGTATAAAGCACGATTGGACGACACATGTTTTTCATCCTGCCAAAGTGCCGTCGCTGCGGCCAATAAGGGTAAGGGTGGTGGCGCGCCGCCATAGTCCCGAACTCGCTTGAACCTTTGGATTAACTCAGCATCACCAGCAACGAACCCGGAACGCAGTCCGGGTACGCTGGATCGTTTTGAAAGAGAGTTAAAGACCAATACGTTATCAAGACTTCCGCCTAGCGCAGCGCACGTCGACATACCTCCCGGGGGTGGTTGGTCGCTATAAATCTCGCTATAGCATTCGTCAAACAAAACTACAAAACCGTACGCGCGTGCTAATTCGACAAGCTCCATTAGTGTTTCAGTCGAGGCGATGGTGCCCTGGGGGTTGGCGGGGGAGCAATAATATACTAGCGCGGTTCGTGCTAGCAGATCAGGATCTATTCCGGCAATGTTAGGCAAAAAATTCGAATCGGCAGTGGCCGGCGCGAAAATCGGGTTTGCACCCGACAACGCTGCAGCACCCAAATAAACCTGGTAAAAGGGATTGGGCATAATGACGACAGGCTGTTTGTTTTTTATTCGTTCTGGTACGCATGTGAGCGCAATCATAAATAGTGCTTCACGAGTTCCGGATACAGGGATGATATTCGTGTCTGGATTTAACATGTCATCTTCAAGCCCATACCGACGTTCAAGCCAGCTTTTGATAGCTTTTCGGAACAATGGCGTTCCCCAGACCGGGGGATATTTTCCCCACTGATCCGCGGTTTCGTTGATAACTTTCTGGACTATTGCGGGCGGTGGATGTTGTGGCTCACCCAAGGCCAAAGAGACCGCTGGCTTGGTGTTTGCCGGTCTGTGAGAATCCAGTAGCGCCCGTAATCGGTCAAACGGATAGTCGCCGATTCGGTCTAGCCGATCATTAATCATAGTCGAGTTTCTTCATCTTATGACGTTAAAAAACGCCACAACCCATTAAAACAAG
>CAYZMI010000066.1:0-12374 GCA_964479475.1 uncultured Rhodospirillaceae bacterium
CATTCGGTGTACACAATTTAGACATAAGTGGATCGAAATTAGATCTCAAGGGTACGGAGATGAGTAAGGCGGAAGTATACGATTATATTATTGTTGGTGCGGGTTCAGCGGGCTGTGTATTGGCCAGCCGCCTCAGTGAAGATCCGGGTACGCACGTACTAATCCTGGAAGCCGGCGGCAGCGACAGGGACCCCCTGATCCAGATTCCTCTTGGTATCGGCAAGATGCACGAACATAGAATGCACGATTGGGGTTTTGACGCGGAAGCAGAAGATAGCGTCAACGGGCGCGAAATTGAGGCCATGCGGGGCAAAGTAATCGGTGGCTCCAGTTCGATCAACGTGATGGCTTACGTGCGCGGCCATCGGGGGGATTACGACCGTTGGGCACAAAAGGGCTGCACAGGTTGGTCCTATGCCGACATATTGCCTTATTTTCGGCTCGGCGAAGATTGGGAAGACGGCGAAGATGCCTATCGAGGTAAGGGCGGCCCAATGACCACGCAATGGGCAAAAAACGATGACCCCTTGCTCGACGATTGGAAACAGGCCTGCATCGATGCAGGTTATTCGTTAACCGACGATTATAACGGCGGCAACAACGAGGGCATTGGTACGTCACAGTCAACACAGCGGGGAGGTGAGCGTTGTTCGGCGGCTGTAGCCTACCTCCATCCCGCAAAAAAACGACCGAATTTGACCGTAGCTACGAAAGCGTACGCAACTAAAATTGTAATGGAAGGTACCACAGCGGTTGGCGTGGAGTACTCGCAGAACGGTCACACGGTTTCTGCGCGTGCCGACCGTGAAGTGCTACTTTCAGGAGGCGTATTTGGCTCACCGCAACTTTTGATGTTGTCAGGTATTGGCCCGGCCGATCATTTAAGGGACATGGGCATCCAACCAATAGTAGATCAACCCAGTGTCGGCAAAAATTTGCAAGATCATCTCGCCTGCCTAGTTTATTTTACCCGACCCAACCACGGTAAATTTCGGGATCTTATGCGTTTTGATCGCATCGCACTTTCGATGTTACAGGCGTATTTCATGAAGAGTGGCAAGGCAACCGTGTTACCGGGGGGACTGCACGGCTTTATCAAATCACGTCCCGAGCTTGCGGTGCCCGACCTCCAGTTTATGTTCCGCGGTGCCGCACCTAACTCCCATATGTGGTTTCCAGGCATTAAGCAGCCCTATGAAGACGGATTTGGCATGCGACCCGTACTTCTTCATCCGGAAAGCCGGGGTGAGGTATTGCTGCGCTCCGCCGATCCACGCGACAAACCTCGTATTATTCAAAATTTTTTTGGAAGTCCCAACGATATGCCAATACTGCGCGAAGGGGTAAAGCGTATAAGGGATGTCTTAAATCAGCCCGCACTAGACAAATGGCGAGGTGTGGAGGTGGCGCCGGGTACCGACATCCAAACCGACGATCAAATAGACGAATGGATCCGAAAAACGGTTGTAACTGCGCATCATCCGTCTTGCACGTGTCAGATGGGAACAGGCCCGGAGACGGTGCTCGATCCGGAATTAAAAGTCCGGGGAGCGGAACATCTGAGAGTAATCGACGCAGCAGCTATGCCGGATCTCGTGTCGGGTAATATTAACGCCTGCGTTTTGATGATTGCGGAGAAAGCAGCGGATATGATCCGGGGCCGAGACCCCTTGCCAGCAGCGGAAGGAATTTAATGGCGGGCGACAACCTCGCTGCTCTGGTTCTCGAAGACCGCGTTCATCGTTCGGTCTATACCGATCCATCCATCTTTTCAAAAGAGATGGAAAGAATATTCAGCCGTGCCTGGGTCTATGTGGGACATGATAGCCAAGTATCCAAACCAGGCAATTTTATCACCACGACGATCGGAACTCAGCCGGTCGTTATGGTGCGCCATTCAGACGGCGAAATTTGTGTGCTTTACAACCGTTGCGGCCATCGTGGTGCACGCGTTTGTATTGAGCAGCAGGGCCATGCCGAGCTATTTCGTTGTACCTACCATGGCTGGACTTTCAATACTGACGGTTCGTTGGAAGCAATTTCTATGCCGCGCGGATATGGTAAAGAATTTAATACCCGCGATCCTAGCTTGGGGATGGGAAATTTACCCCGCGTCGAAGCATATCGTGGTTTCGTATTTGCCAGCCTCTCCGCTGAAGGTCCTGATCTAGCCACCCATCTAGGACATGCTCGCGCCAGCATAGATGAACTGGTAGACAAAGCACCCGACGACGCAGTCGACCTAAACGGTGGGGTTCATAAATACATTTTCAGGGGTAATTGGAAACTCCAGATGGAAAACACGGTTGACATGTATCACGTGCCCTTCAGCCACGAATCGACTTTGCGACGCGATGGCCGACAATTTTCCCGCCGACGCGGTGACGAAAGTGGCTCTAGTATTGCTACATCGGGCACTGCAGCAGACCGTTGGGAGCAACGAATTGCTTGGGGCTCGAAGGATACAGGTCACACCTATACGGGGCACCAACCAGCAGCCGAGCAAAAGGCGTCCAACGACCCGGTTTTTCAGGAATATGTAGCCGCTCTTGAAGCCCGATATGGCAGGGACAAAACACAAGAAGTCCTAAATCCTAGGCGTCACAACAGCTGGTTTTTCCCAAACATGTCGCTTCAGGCGCTCAATCCCCACGTGCGGGTGGTCCGCCCGTTAACCGTGGACCGCACTGAAATTTGGGTCTATCCCATTCGATTTTGCGGCGCCCCAGAAGCAATGAACCAGGATATTATCCGTCAACTAAATCTTACACATTCTGCCGCGTCCTTAATCCAGACTGACGATCTAGAGAACTTTGTCCGCGTCCAGGACGGACTAGCAACTCAAGGCTCCGACTGGGTGTGGATTTCACGTGGAGTAGAAAATGATAAACCCGACAATCAAGAAGGGCTGGTCAATCAAGGTTCCGTCGAATTGCCCCAACGGGCGCAATACGCCGCCTGGGCCAAATACATGGCGGTGTCCGGTTAATCCTTTTCGCTGAGAACTATACGCCATTCAGTCATCGTAAACGGGGATTTGAAATTTTTAAATCTAATCCCTTGGATCAAGTCCAAGGTAAAACTGAAAAGGGCGCAAATTTGGGATCCATACAATGACCTTCTCAAGCTGGCGAGGAACGGTCGGGCTGATCAAACCCACAATGCGCCCCGGGTCGATGGAGGAAACCGTCCGTCTGCTACCCGAGGGAGTAGGACTAATTCCTATCCATCAGAACGTACGCGCCGGCACGGTGGATGAATTCGAAGCCGCCATTCAGGGTTATCACGACCACGCGATAACCCTTGCTAAAGCGGGTGTCAATTTGATTCACCATTCGGGCACACCACCTTTTATGATGCAAGGTGTCAAGGGCGAAGCTGCTCTAATGCGCAATTGGGAACGCGAGATGGGCGTACCCCATTTCACCGCCAATCAGAACATTGTCCACGCCCTAAAAGCATTCGGGGTCAAGCGTATGATCGGGGTAAGTTATTCGGAATTGCAAAACGAGTTAACCGTGGATTATATGACCGAAGCGGGATTTGAGGTGTTAGCGATGGAGCCAATCAAAGTCTCGTTCGAAAAGGCGGGCGAAATTCCCCCGCAAGCAGTATATGCGGTAGTCCGAAACATATTTCGCCAACATTCCAAGGCACAAGCCATTTACTTGCAAGGTAATGCCTGGAGATTGCTCTCGATCGTCGAAATTATGGAACAAGATTTCGGGATTCCTGTGATTGAGACATGTTGTTCGCTAGTATGGGAAATCCAAAAAAGGCTCCATATTCGCGAACCACGTGAGGGATACGGTCGGCTGCTAACCGAATTGCCATAGGTGCGAGGGTTTATGCAATTTATTATCGACAAATTGTTATTATTAAAGTCGTATTAATTATCACGTTTTAGCATTCCGCTAACCAGTCAGTATGAAAGTTTCCTTCGCGATCAATGCGGCGATAAGTATGCGCGCCAAACAGATCTCGCTGTCCCTGAGTCAATGCGGTCCACAAGCGTGGGCTTTTGAGGGCATCAAAATAAGCGAGAGCGGAGGCCATGGCTGGTGCTGGTAAACCTGCCAGCGCTGCAGCAGCCACAGTATCGCGCCACCCTTCGTCTGCAGCATCCGTGATCTCACTCAAAGTTTTGTCCTGCAGTAAAATTGCGAGATCCGGATTTAAATCATACGCCCCGCCGATAGTATCCAGCAGGCGAGATTGGATGATGCACCCATTTCGCCAAATCCGCGCTACCGTATTTCCGTTCACAGGCCAGGAAAATTTGGTTCTTGCTTGGCTAATCATGGCAAACCCTTGTGCATAAGCACAGACGATAGAACCCAGTAATGCATCACCGATTGCCGCAACCAGCCCCTCGTCTTCCATTTCGATAGTGTTCTCGCGGGGCGTTTGCAAAACCTCACGTGCACCTTTCCAGCTCGAAAGGCTCCGCGCGGCTACCGCTTCGGCTATACAGGGTACAGGTACGCCGAGCTCCATCGCTTCTGCAACCAACCAGCGGCCAGTACCGGTTTGGGCCGCAGCATCATCAATCAGGTCGAGCAAAAATTCACCACCTTCAATATCTCGGGTTTTGAGCACCAGGGCAGCATTTTCCAACAGATAAGCACCACAATTAGCGTTGTTCCATTCGAGAAATACCTTTGCAATTTCGGCATTCTTCAGTCCAGCGAGACCGCGTAGCAAGTGCCAAGCCTCAGCAATGACCTGCAACACCGCATATTCGATTCCATTGTGTACCATCTTGATAAAATGGCCTGCGCCGCCCGGACCTAGGTAGGCGTAACACCGCCTACCATCGTCTGCCTTTGCCGCGATGCTCTCGAAAATATCCCGCGTCAACTCGAAGGCATCTTCGTTACCACCCACCATAATTGATGCGCCTTCTTGCGCACCCTGCTCGCCACCAGAAATGCCGACACCAAGGTAGTATATACTTTGCGCTGCAAAGGACAGAACGCGTCGATCAGTGTCATGAAAATTGGAATTTCCCCCATCCAGCACAATGTCACCTTCCGACAACAGCGGTTTTAGCTGGTCAATTATCATATCGACGGGATCACCTGCCGTGATCATCATAAGCACTCGACGCGGCGGGGTCAGTAGGGCCACAATTTCTTCTAAATTCTCAACCAGTGATATATCGCTCACTGAGATTTTTTTGCTATCCTGCAGTGGTTCGTAAGCGTGCACTTGAAGGCCAGCACTTGCCAAAGCCTGCGCTAAACCACGGCCCATGGTTCCTAGTCCAATTAGACCAACCTGTCCCAAGGTTTCCTCCACTCCTCAAACCGTTAAGTCACCAGCAGCAACGCCCCGACAATACCGCAATTGTTGAAGACAAATGATAGCGCCAAATGCCGACGCAGGGGATCTTTCATCTGCCAAAACCGGTGAAAGATAGCCGTAGCGGCGACGGTAAAGAAAATCAAAATTACCGCAGCAATATGGGTCCGGTAATTAACCAACAACATGGTACCACCCACAAACTGCATAGAGAAACCGAGTATAAGTGCCGACTTTGCTAACGGAACGCCGGCTGCAACCATGCGATCGAGATGCTGCTGAAATTTGTTAGTAGCGTTGATCAACCCGGTCACGATGAACAGAAAAGCGAGTAGTAATTGCCCTGCCACGTGAAGCGTTGCCTGTCCTTCAAACATAATATTACCCGATTTTTTGTTTCATAACGCGGTTTGGCGCTGGATACTCGACGTGATACCTTATGCGTCGTGTTAGGTCACCGAATTTTACGGGCACTGTGCACAACACTAATAGCCGGGCCAGAGGACCAGTGGTTATGAAATTTTCGCTATTCATGATGCCGTGTCACCATCCGCGCGAGAACCCCACCTTGGCGTTCCAAAGAGATATCGGCTTAATACACTATGCAGAAGAACTGGGTTTCGACGAAGCCTATATTGGTGAGCATCATTCGGGCGGCTGGGAGACCCATCCGGCACCAGAAATGTCCCTTTCCATGGCTGCCGCCAAGGCAACACGAATCCGACTCGGCACCTCAGTGTTCAGTGTGCCGTTTCATCACCCCTTCCATCTTGCCGAACGTATGGCGTTCCTGGATCATCTGACGCATGGTCGGGCAATCCTGGGGGTCGGCCCGTGTAGCCTTGTGACCGATAAAATGCTGTTCAATATGGAGAATGAAGCACTTTACCCAATGTTGCACGAAGCTGTAGACGTGATTACGCGTTTACTCGAATCTGACGAGCCAATTAGCCATCATGGGGAATACTGGCAGTTCGACGAGATGCGTCTGCAACTGCGTCCGTTCCAACGGCCCCGTCTACCGCTCGCCATGCCCTCTGCTGCAACCCCCGCTAATCTGCGGATGATTGGTAAATACAATATGATTTGGCTGTCGCCTGCCGGTAAAAACCGCCCAGACGTGCGCCGCAATTGGGAATACGTCGAAGAAGGCGCAAACGAAGCCGGCCATAAAGCTGACCGGGACAACTGGCGAATAGCAACTTATATGTACCTCACTGATTCAGTGGACGAAGCGTGGGACGACGTGCGTGAAGGCATTATGCGCGAAGCCGAGTACTTTTCCGCAATCGGCCTGCAGAATCACTACGCAGAATATGAGGGACAACCATTTAGTGAATTTACGCCCGAATCCTGTGCGGACCGGCGCGACTGGGTAATAGGGACCCCGGACGACGGCATTAAATGGTTGGAAGACAAACTAGAAGCAACCGGTGGATTTGGAGGCATGCTACTGCATGTTCCCGAGTGGACTGATAGCCAGAAATGGCGCCGCTCGATGGAAATGTTCGCGCGCTACGTAATGCCACACTTCAAAGGATATAATTCGGCTATGCAGGACGACTGGCGCTTGATCCAGCAAAAGACACAAGATGGCCGCATTAACTATACTACCAGTGGGCGACCCAGCAACCTTACCACCCGAGAACCCAACGTAGGTGAAACACCTAAGCCCAAAGTAGCGAGCGGGGAATAGTCACCCTATTCGTAAGTGAATTTTGTGCCACCATATTATGGGCCCCTTGAAATCTATCGGCCTGCTTCATGACAGAAAACAACTCCATTCAAGTTGAGCGCGTTGATCACGTGGGTGTTCGTGTTGCAGACGCTAAACGCGCAATAAAGTTCTACGCCAATTTTGGTTTCAAGGTGTTGCACGAGTCTGAATTGGATACTGTAGTAATCATAAAAAACAATGAGGACATCGAACTCAACCTTATCGTCAACGCTACTACCTCCAACCGCGATCAGAACATCCTGATGGACGAAGAAGTAAAATACGCGGGGTTTACTCACTTAGCACTGCGAGTGAGCTCCATTAAAAACACCATTGCCACACTCAAGCAGAAAAACATCAAGATCACCCAAGGTCCGGTGGTGTTCGGACAGGATGGCCACGTGTCGGTGTTTGTCCGTGATCCTGACCGAAACACATTGGAGTTGCGTGGTCGCACTGAAAACTTCAATGAGATCGAAGACCTAGAAATTTACAACCCAAAGGCATGAAATTTAACCAAGGCCCCAAACATCATCCGCCACCTCGACAATTAGTTCGAGCTTTGCGGACTGGTCCGAATGGCTTAACGGATTGCCGACAATCGAGCTGGCAAAGCCACATTGAGTGGCCAATGAAAGACGTTCCAAAGGTGTGTAGTTGGCAGCCTCGTCAATCCGACGTTTCAAAAATTCTGCTTTTTCAAGTTCCGGCGATTTAGTGGAGACGATACCAAGCGCCACGACCTTTCCCTCGGGTAATAGCCGTAAGGGTTCGAATGTACCGGCGCGCGGCGTGTCGTACTCAAGAAAATATCCGTGAACATTGATCTGGTTGAATAGCACGTCCGCTACAGGGTCATAACCTCCCTCAGCCGACCACAATCCTTCTCGGTTGCCGCGGCATTGATGCATTGTGACGGTCACGTCATCGGGAAGACCCTCCAAAATTGCATTGATGCGGCCGGCGTAGTCGTTCAAAACTTCTTGCGGGCTTGACCCCCATGACCGAAACACGTCGGCATATCCGCTGTCACATATAAATGGCAACGTAACGTCGTCTACCTGAATATAGCGTGCACCCGCTTTCACTAGTGCTCCGATTTCTTGCTGATAAGCGGTGGTTAAATCCGTCCAAAATTCATCCAAATCATCGTAATAGCCCTGGAGGATCATGGGATCGCCTCCAGAAAACGCGTGAACTACAGGTGGAGAGGGTATCGTAACCTTCGGCGTCAATTTTGTGGTATCACGCAAAAACTCGAAGGCCTTCACTATCGCACTGGGTCTCCATTCGATCTTGTCAGTTATCCGTAGATGCGAAAAATCCTGTTGCTTGCCATGTTGGTTTTTCCAAACGAACGGGGAAGATGAGTCCTGCCGGTTAGCAGATATGCCGGTCCAGGTCAGAATTAACTCGAGCCACCAGGATCGACGGCGAAACTCGCCGTCAGTCGCCGCTGATAACCCCACGCCCTCTTGAATTGCAATCACGTCGCGAACACATTCGTCTTCAATGGCAGCGAGCGCTTTATTATTGTGGGGGCCAAGATGGGTGTCTGCCGTCTGTGCGCCGAGTAAATTCTCCCGGGCGTCTTTCAGCGACGGCGGGCGGAGCAGGCTGCCTACATGATCGGCACGGTAAGGTGGCCGCTTCTCCATTATTAATTACTACCCCAGATATCTTCAGCTGTTTCTATAACCCGGCTGATTTTTGCCTTCTCATCATCAAGTGTGATGTTATTGCCGTGTACTGTAGACGAAAATCCACATTGCGGGCTGAGCGCCATTTGCTCAACGGGCAAATATTGCGACGCCTCGTCTATGCGGGCCTTTAGCGCATCTTTAGTTTCTAGTTCGGGGAGTTTACTACTTACCAAACCAAGTACGACCTTCTTTCCTTTGGGAACGAAACGGAGCGGCTCAAAATTGCCGGAGCGCTCATCATCGTATTCAAGAAAATACCCGTCAACGTTGAGCTCGTTAAATAGAACCTCGGCAACCGGCTCATACCCGCCCTCAGCAACCCAGGCACTTTTGAAGTTACCACGGCAAAGATGAATAGTGATCCGCATGTTCTTCGGTCGTCCCGCGATCGCCGCATTAATTAAACCAGCGTAACGACGCGGCAGTTCCTGGGGATCTTCACCAAGTTGGCGGGTAGATTCCTGGATAGCCGGGTCACACAAGTAAGCTAGATTAGTGTCATCCAGCTGAAGATAATTGCATCCCAATTCCGCCAGCTCCGCTAACTCCTCCCTATATACGCGTGCCAAATCTGCAAAAAATTCTTCTATGTTAGGATATGCAACCTTGTCTACGCCTTTTCGGCCGCCTCGGAAGTGCAACATAGTAGGCGAAGGGATACACAGTTTAGCGGTGTGTTGAGTAACCGAATGTAAAAACGCGAAATCCTCGGTATTGAGGCCCCTTGAGCGTTTTAATTTTGCACTCACCAGTATTTTAGGTGGAGAAAATTCCACCTTTTTAGTGCCCCCCTTGAATTTTGCTGGAATTCCGGGTGCCACTTCCACACCATCGATGCGCTCTAGAAAATCCAGATGAAAAAATGTTCGGCGGTATTCTCCGTCGGTCACGCCTTTAAGACCAAGTCCTTCCTGCAGAGCAATCACGTCTCGTATACACTCGTCCTCGATAGCCCGCAGTTCAGCATTATCATGACCACCCATTATCGGCGGTGCAGCTGCCTCATGGTCGTACCCTAATAGGCGTGTTCTTGCTTCGATCAATGCCGCGGGCCGAAGTAGCGAACCTACGTGATCCGCCCTAAACGGAGGCAATTCAGTTGCTATCATAATTCTATCCGTGATGAACTTCGTTGAGCTACCTAGTTTACCGGGGATAGCGCATAAGAACAAAGAGGCGGGTGCGTAGCAACTACACTAACTTTATAGAATTAATATAAAACGAAGTGTAAGAGGTAAGCCTCCAACCCTACCGTTGCTGTCCAAATTCGAGCAGCAAACATGTGCCGCCGAGGAATATTTCACACCGGGTTTAGGCACTCAGTAGCGTGTGAGGAAGATAGATGTTAGCCTTTGTTGATCGCAAAGGTACGGCACCGGGCTGCTACAAATAATCACCTTTCATTGAGGGGACGACGTTTTGACATCACAAAATCCGTTGCGCGACAGACCAGTTGCCATAATTGCTTACGACGAAATACCGAACCAGCGTAATTCGGGCAAAAGGCCTTATGAATTCGCCGCCGACCTAATGGAAAATTTAACCAGCAGTGCCGGCATCAGCCACAGTGATATCGATGGTTTAGCTTTAATCAGCCCAATCGCTGAAGCCGGCAATACATTTTACTCCATTGCTATGGCAGACACATTGGGATTAGCACCGCGCTGGAGCCAAGTAACGGATATTGGCGGCTGTTCGCCAATCGGAAACGTCATGCGCGCGGCCGCCGCGATCTCTGCTGGACAGTGCGAAATGGTAATGTGCATCGCAGCCGATGCTTCGAGCGGCGGCGTAGCAGGCCGCCGCTTAGGAGGTTTTCGCGAGGAATTCATGGATCCTTCGGGTTTTCAGGGGCCGCCCATTGCATTTGGAATTATCAGCCATGCTTATGATCAAAAATATGGACTGAATTTAGACGCTCTCGGAAAACTGGCAGTCACCCAACGGAACGGCGCTGTGATCAACGAAAATGCAGTCAAAAATTTACGTAAACCTATCAGTCTTGAAGATTATTTAAATTCTCGCATGATAGCTGATCCAATTCGCTTGCTCGATTGTGTCATGCGAGTCGATGGTGGCAGCGGTTTGCTAATCACAACCACCGAACACGCCAAGAGCCTGGGGTTGGAGAAGTTGGTTTATCCGGTAGCCTACAGCGAGCTCACAAATTTTGGGCCTGCAGACAATACACCGGATATTACGGAAACTGGGTTTTCCATGGTTGGGCCCGAAGTATTGGACAAAGCGGGCATGTCCTGCAGCGATCTAAATATGTTTCAACCTTACGACGATTTTCTGATCGCAATTTTGCTCCAGCTGGAACAAATCGGGTTTTGCAAAAGGGGCGAAGGTTCAGAATTCATTCTGTCCACTGACATGACACCGACCGGCACACTACCCATCAATACCGGCGGGGGTCAGATTTCCTGCGGACAGCCAGGTCTAGGCGGTGGTGGTGTCAACCTGACTGAAACACTGCGCCAATTATTCGGGGAAAGTGGCGAGCGGCAGGTACCTAACGCCAAGAATGCCATGGTAACTGGTATCGGGTTCATCCCATATTTGCGAAATTGGGGCTGTAGCGCGGCAATGATTTTGGAGACGGACTGATGGCAGACAACACCAATTCCGAACCTAAACGGCCTATCCCACGTCCGACCAAGCTGACACAAATCTTTTGGGATGCGGCGAAGGAAGGGAAGCTGCTTCTGCAATTCGATAAAATTACGGGCAAACCACAATTCTGGCCTCGCCCAATAAGTATCCACTCAGGTAGTACAGATCAAGAATGGCGCGAAGTCACCGGCAAGGGGAAGTTATACGCATGGACCGAGGTACATGTCCCAGTTCGCGGTATGGAAGAGTTGGCGCCCTATGTTTTAGCTGCCGTAGAGTTGGACGAGGGTGTCCGTGTTATGTCGCGATTGATCAACGTTACCGCATCAGAACTAACACCGGGTATGGCCGTCAAGGTTGCTTGGGAAGAACTGTCTGAGGACATCAACATGTATTTGTTTGAGCCCGTGTCATAATTTCGACGAGTATTGACAAGAGGCTAACCAAACACTCACTTATTGGCTTAACCCGTCGTGAACAATGGTCGCTAGATCGATGATCTGATCGGGGTCTCCATTGCGCATCACTCCGATAGGGTCGCGCCCATCCTGTACCGCGTTGATACCGTCGAATGCCATCTTGCGCAGCAAAATTACGCCCTCGTCAGAAGTAGCGAGCCGTTCAGTAGATCGATCAAAAGTAGGACCTTGGCTTACCATAGCGCGATAATCCTGCTCACGATGCACCAACAGGTGATTACCCACGTGAAAATCCATACCCTCTGGCAGTTCTGGCAGTTCGCCGTCCACTTCAGGGGTAAAACATACGCTCAAAACTAGCGTGTGATGATCATCCACCGGCGTACGCCAGTTGGCTGACATACGTGGCCATTTGAATTTGCCCCCAGGCCAAGGCTGTGGCAAGCGGGCCATAGTGGGCATTATATAACATGAGGCGCGTTTATAGTTGAGACCCGGCCGATTAGCTGTTGCCTTTATTCCGAGCTCAATTGCTTCCCACTTAGTCTGCGGCAGTTCCGCACCCCATATGTCGCTGCGCTCGCCGCCGGCTCCGCCATGTAGGATGGTCGTGTG
>CAYZMI010000067.1:0-12341 GCA_964479475.1 uncultured Rhodospirillaceae bacterium
GTCCGAATAAGTAATTTTCCCGGTGGTGTGCATGACATGGGAGTTATCGGGGCCGTGACAAGGGCGGATTATGTTGTTCAGGATGGCGATAACCAAAACTATGCGTATCGCGAACATCCAGTCCATATTCTTAATGATTCCGAAACCGGCGAGTTATTGTCCATCGTGATAGGTGAGCCAGTAGAAAAATCGCTCGGATACACAAGCCTTGTTGCGTTACGAACGGCCGCTACGTCGGGCGTCGCGTTTAAGTATATGGTACGCCAAGATGCCAAATTGGTTGGGTTATTGGGCTCTGCGGGGCAGGCTGCCAATCAATTGTTAGCGCTAAAATCGGTTCGTCCAAATATTCAGCGCGTGAAGGTATTTAGCCGTAGTACCGAAAATCGAAATGCGTTCGCAAAGAAGTATGGTCCCAAATTCAATCTTGAAATTGTGCCTGTGTCCTCGGTCGAAGAAGTGATTACGGAATCTGATGTCATACTTTGCGCGACAAACACGAATGTGGAATTGTTTGATGGCGATTTGCTAGAGCCTGGTCAACACGTTACAGGGATCATTGGCGGAAATGTACAGCTAGTTCAGGGGGGGTTCCTCAAGAAGGCGCGCCGCGAAATAGATGACCGAACCGTTTCTAGGGCAAATATTGTTGCTGTAAATTTACGTGAATCTATTGTATCGGAAAAACAGGGCGATCTATATGAACCAATTGAACAGGGCATAATTGGAATCGACGATTTGGTCGAGCTGGGCGAAATAGCAAGGGGGCTAAAGCTTGGTCGCAACAATAATTCAGAAATTACCTACCATAAGAACAACACAGGAACGGCCGCATCGGAAATGGCCATCGCTTCGTTGATTTATAATAAGGCAAAGGACGAAGGGAGGGGAACTCAAATGGAATTAATTTCTCCCGAGTTACTCGCGGAGCAGTTTGCTCCGTGACACGCGACGTACTTTTATTGAGGCCTCATGAGCTGCAGGGCCTAGTAGCTATGAAGGACGCCATTGATATCGTTGAACAAGGATATCGTGAAACATTGGCCTATCCTGCAATTGCTGCTCCGCGCCGCAGGGTTCATTCACCCGCCGGCGTTCGTGTAAGCAACTTTCCCGGCGGCGTACATGGTCTCGGTGTGATTGGTACTGGCGAACGGCCGGACAAATTAAATAAAGGTGGAGATAATCAGACCAAGGCATTTCGAGGGTATCCTGTCCACTTAGTGCATGATTCTAATTCAGGGCGGTTGCTTTCAATCATGATTGGCGAAGTGGATGAAAAGAGTCTGGGATACACGAGCGTTATGGCGCTGCGTACCGCAGCAACTTCGGGAGTAGGCTTTCGATATTTGCCTAGAAAAAACATATCGACTGCCGGGCTTTTCGGTTCAGCTGGACAAGCGGTCAATCAACTTTTGGCGCTTTTGACCGAGCGGCCATCTATCAAGAAGGTGAAGGTTTATAGCCGCGATCAGAATAATAGGCGAAAATTTGCACGTAAATATTCCCAAAAATTTGATATCGAAATTGAGCCGGTCTCTTCACCAGAGGAGGCTGTTGTCGGCGTAGACGTCATCCACTGCGCCACCAATACGTCTATTCCTCTATTCGATGGAAATCTACTTGAGCCTGGCCAGCACGTCACCGGTATAATCGGGTCTAACGTTCAATTGGTGAAAAGCGGGTACCGTTCAAGTAGGCGCCGAGAGATTGATGATCGAACCGCAGAGAGAGCAAACCTAATCGTTTGTAATTTACGTGAAACCATTATGGTAGAAGAGCCTGGGGATCTTTACGAACCAATCGAAAAGGATCTTATTCAATTCGACGATATTATCGAATTAGGAGAGCTTGGGACTGATGAGTGCCCGGGTAGATCTGATGACGAGCAAATCACCTATCATAAGAACACTAACGGTAATGGTTGCGCCGACTTAGGCATTTCCATGCGCGCATACGAACTAGCAAAGGCCGATGGTCGCGGCACTTGGATAAAATTTCCGGAACCGGAGGATTTGCCTCAGGCGCTTTAATTTGGGTGTATTTTATTATCCGTTTAAGGGTTCGCCCGACGGCAGGTTGTACTCCGCTTCAATCGTATCCACGTATGCCAGTGCTTCTTCCGTAGAAACGACATCAGCATATTTAGCATTCATGTCACACAAGTTAATGGCATGAGAAGCCTGAGAACGGTCAAAGCACCCTTCCTCGGCAATTGTTACGCGAAGATTTTGACTGAAGGCGTCAATGACGGAAGCTCTCACGCAGCCTGATGTCGTTGTGCCGGTGACAATTAGCGAGTCTGCCCCCAAGTCGTTTAAAAATGCCGTTAGCGGCGTTGAGGAAAAGGCACTCGGTTTAAGTTTTCGGATGACGATATCTTTAGGACCTGGTGCTATCTCATCAACAATATCATTGCTATCACGATTCGAGTCCCGAGCGTCAGGGGCGCCACTAGTTACATCTTCTGCACTTCTCGAACTCTTCCACGCCCAGCTACCTTTATCCCAGCCGTCTTCCCGTATGGTGCCCGTGGTGTAAATTACAGGGATGCCTTTGTCCCGGCATCTATCGATCAATTTACGGATATGAGGAAGTGATTCCCAAGCTTCTTCTCCACACGACGTGCGCCATTTCTTAATAGCATCCAAAATTGGCTCAGGCCGTTCTCCACAGAAGGCATAATTTACATCAATAATTAGTAAAGCCGGTTTTTTGCCACCGCCGCCCTTGGCGCCAAAGCCTGATTGTTCAAAAACTGCTTTATCCCGTTCTGTGAGGAATTTGTCCCAAATGCGTTCGGCCATCGTACCGTCTCCCGCTCTCAATTCGTTGCTAGAACTTAATCTCGTTAAAAGTGTACGGCGTGGCAGACACCGGTGCAACAGACGACACTCGAATTAGATTAAGCATCAACAATTAGGTTGGAGAGTGAGTCACCGATCACTGAGTATTTTTCAGCCTCAAACATGTACCTGTCTTTGTGTAGTCCACCTATGTGGCGGGTGGCTAAATATCGCAAAGGCTATCCGGAAATTGGCTCGTTTGATTAATGAAAATCGCGTGATGAATACATACCCGGCTTGACGTAACTCGCGCGTTTTATTTTGTTCCCGGCGATATTAGGTGGTTTTAGTTGCAGATCGTTTTTCTCTGCTAAATTGATGAGTCGGCTGGTTAGATCGCGCATTTTGTGAGCGATAACGTGGATAACAATACCCTCGCGTTGAAGCGTTCCGGTGATGCATAACAGCTTAGACCCCAATGTCTCATGCCGGTAACGTTCGAACAATTTGGGCCAAACAATGACGTTGGCTATGCCGGTTTCGTCTTCCAGCGTTGCGAAGATCACACCGCTTGCCGTTCCTGGCCGCTGGCGGGTAATGACCAAGCCTGCAATGGTAACCTGTCTACCATTTTCCGTTTTTTCTAGCTGAGAGTTGCGAGTCACTTTTTCGTGTCTGAGTTCGTCGCGCAGCAATTCAAGCGGATGGTGTTTGAGCGATAGTCGAATGAAGGCATAGTCATAGTGGACTTCCTCGCCGGGTGCCATAGTAGGAAGCATGACATCAGGTTCAACAATATCTTCACTGCCCTCACCAAACAGTGGCAACTGATCTGGGTTTAAGCGTCGTACATCCCATAACGCTTGACGGCGGGAAAATCCTATTGAGCAAAACGCATCGGCTTCGGCCAACCGTTTGATTGCAGTTGGCATGAGCCCGCTGCGTCGCCACAGATCATCAATATCGCAAAATGGACGTCCATTTCCCATGTCACGCGTTTGAACCAATGTTTTAGCGGGAATTTCTCCAAAACCTTTAATTTGTCGCATGCCGAGCCGAAGCGCGTAAGTACTTCCGTTAGCCGGTTCCAGGGTATAGTTCCAGTCACTGAAGTTGACGTCTATGGGTCGTACCTCGACATTATGTTCCCGCGCATCGCGTACCAGTTGTGAGGGGGCATAAAACCCCATGGGTTGGCTGTTAAGGATTGCGCAAGCAAAGACGGCTGGATAATGACATTTCAGCCAGGAAGATACATAGACCAACAATGCGAAGCTTGCTGCATGACTTTCCGGGAAGCCGTAATCGCCAAACCCTTCTATTTGTTTGAAACAACGTTCGGCAAATTTCTGTTCATAGCCACGCGCTGTCATGCCACGGATCATCTTGTCGCGATATCGACGAATAGTACCGAGACGGCGGAATGTTGCCATGGCGCGGCGTAACTGATCAGCTTCTGCTGGAGTAAAACCGGCTGCAACAATAGCGATTTTCATAGCTTGTTCTTGAAATAAAGGTACTCCAAAGGTTTTCTCTAAAACCGTGCGAAGTTCTTCTTTTGGATACTCAACGTTTTCCTTACCATTTCGCCGTCTTAGATAGGGGTGCACCATGTCACCCTGAATAGGGCCTGGTCGGACGATAGCCACCTCAATGACAAGATCGTAAAATGTTTTTGGTTTGAGCCTTGGCAGCATGCTCATTTGGGCACGGCTTTCGACTTGAAATACACCGATGGAGTCAGCTTTGCATAACATGTCATAGACTGCAGGGTCTTCTGCCGGCACGGTTTCAAGTGTAATAGAGAGACCGTAGTGCTGTTTGAGTAATTCAAATGATTTGCGAATACAGGTCAGCATGCCGAGACCGAGTATGTCGACCTTAAGAATGCCCAACGCATCTAAGTCGTCCTTGTCCCACTCGATAGTGGTACGGTTCTCCATGGCTGCATTGACGATTGGGACCAGTTCGTCAAGCCGACCCCGAGTGATAACAAATCCACCAACATGTTGCGATAGATGACGCGGAAAGCCGGTGATTTCACGGGCGATACGTAGGCTGTGTGCTAGACGAGGCTCATTAGGATCGAGACCGGCTTCGTGTAATTGGTCATCTCCTATTTCAGACTGCCGGCGCATCTTGGTCATGCTAGCTAGCGCATCTTCGATATCGCGGGTCATGCCCATGGCTTTAGCTACTTCGCGCATGGCGCTGCGACCGCGATAGTGAATAATAGTTGCCGCTAAGCCAGCTCTATCACGTCCGTATTTTTTGTAGATGTATTGAATGATTTCTTCGCGTCGTTCATGTTCGAAATCCACATCTATATCAGGTGGTTCATTGCGCTCGGCACTAACAAAGCGTTCGAATAGCAAGTCCATGCGAACGGGGTCGATTGCGGTGATATTTAGGCAATAGCATACCGCTGAGTTGGCGGCTGAGCCGCGGCCTTGACAAAGGATACCTTGGCTTTTTGCAAAGCGGACGATGTCGTGAACAGTGAGGAAATAATTAGCGTAGTTAAGCTCGTCAATAAGGGCAAGTTCGCGATTTAACTGGATCCGCACCGGTTCGGGTATCCCAGAGGGATAACGTTCCTGGGCACCTTTCCATGTGAGACGGAAAAGCTCTTTCTGTGGGGTAACGCCTGGTGGGGCTTCATCGTCGGGGTATTCGTAAACTAGTTCATCAAGATTGAAATGGCAGGCTTCGGCAATGTCGAGCGTACGGGCGATAGCATCGGGATAACGGCAAAACAAGCGTTCCATATGAGCTGCCGATTTCAAATGACGCTCAGCATTGGGGAACAGCCGAAAGCCGGCTTGTTCCACGATGCAATGCTCGCGGACCGCCGAGAGGACGTCTTGGACATCACGGCGTTGGGGTGTGTGGTAATGCACGTCATTGGTGGCAACAAGAGGCGCGCCACTGTCTTTTGCCATTGCGGCCAAAATGGCCAGCCGTTTTTGGTCACCTCCACGCAACAGATTTTGCCCGGCGAGATAGCAGCGCTTGGGAAGTGCAATGGTCAGCTTTGAGAGAATTTTGGCTAATTTATCGTCGGGTAGGGCAGTTGCGGGCGGCAGGACGATGGCAATTTGACCTTCAGCGTGTTTTAAAAAATCATTTAAGGTGATGTGACATTCGCTCTTGGGCGCGCGTCTGCGGCCCAGCGTGATGAGACGGGATAGGCGTCCGTAGGCGGTCCTGTCGGTTGGCAGACATAAAAGGCTTGGCGTATCCGTGAAATCTAGCCTGGCCCCTATGACTAGACGAATACCCATTTCTTTTGCAACCAGATGGGCGCGAACGACACCGGCTAGTGTATTGCGATCGGTGATCGAAATAGCCGTTAGCCCGAGTTCCGCAGCTTGTACAACTAACTCTTCGGGATGTGCCGCACCACGTAAGAAGCTGAAGTTGCTGGTGACCTGTAATTCGGCATAGCTTGTCATGGTGCTACCCAAATAGGCCGTGCAGATACCAACTGTTTGGAACGATTTGCGCCATGTTGTGATAGATCCAGAAACGGTAGCCATTGGTATCCTCGATTCGGTAATAGTCGCGGGTACCTGTATGAGATGCGCTGTTTTCATCTGATTGCTCGCGCCACCATTCCGATGCGATCCGCTCGGGCCCTTCGATGCGGGTAATGTGATAAAGAACACGTCTCCACCGGAATAGGGTAGGTGGTTTGTTGCCATTGTTATCCGTGATCATTTTTATCGGTTCAGGTGGGCATAGTAGACGTAAGGGGCGTGGATTTGATGGCCCCCGAATAGGTTCCCATGTTGCTTCTTTTTTCTTCTTTTGAGTGATGGGAGTCAGTCCGGCGGTGCGTTCAGGTAGGTAGCTTTTACGCAAAATGGGACGTAGGACGTTGCTTGATCCAAGACGATTGCTCAACCGATCCATCAGATCATCAAGCGTTTTCGGATTTGCTGTTCCGTTCTGTGGTGTTTGAAAGACCTCTGTTTGGAGGGCGTCCAGCGGCTCGGTAATCGTTGCAGCGAGCACGATATCTTCGACGCCAAAACCGATTTCGATAGTGTGCAGATGCTCGGCGAATAGGCGTGCCAAATGGGTTGGCGTTCGGTTGGGACGGGAAGTGCCGATGGCGATACGGGCTGTTGTTCCGTCAGGCTGGTGCAAAATAAATACTAATCGGCGTGCGCCACGTTGAGCGTGCTCAAGTTCTTGACACAATTTTTGCAACAGCCTATCCAGCGCGGCTTTTATATCCTCAATCCAGCCAATGGGTTCGGCAAAGGTGAGACGAGCTATATGAGATGTTTCAGGAAGAGATGGCGAAATTGGCTCTGCGGTATTACCTAGGGCGGCGTCCAGTTGTGCCAGAACTTCTTTGCCAAAGCGGCGGGTTAGGGGAGCTGATGGCAAGGCCATCAAGTCTGAAATTTTTCGTATTCCTAAGCTGTTTAATTCCGTCACAGTGGTGACCGGTAGTCTAAGCGCTGAAATGGGTAAGGGAGTAAGGGCGCTCTTGGTGTTGTCTGGCGAAACGACACTCCAGGGCAATATTTTCTCCGCGAATCGTGCGACCGCCCAAGAGCAGCCTGGCGTATCGGCTATGGCAGCGCGTACAGCATAGCCGGCCCGCGCAATATGGCGGGTGATATCACCAAGCATTGCGTCTTCACCGCCAAATAAGTGGGCGCACCCCGATGCATCAATCCAAAGTCCACCGCCACCTGGTCCCTCAAGCGATACATGCTGCTCGGTTTCGGCGATTTCTCCGCGCATATCGTGCGCCGCTGTCCACGGGCTATAACGACCACACCAATCGGCTAAGCGGGAAAGTGCCTTTGAATCGTCATGAGGGCGGGCAGGTAAGACGGTGAGCGACGGCAGGATAGCGCGAGCGTTAGACAAGGCCATTCCGGGAGTAAGACCAGCCCGTTCCGCAGCGCAATTGACAGCATAAAGTTCGAGTCGCATGTGGTGTTCCAACACCTGAGCAACGGGATTATTTTGTAAGGTTGGTGTTGCACGAGCTATCCGGTCGGTTGCAAACCGGGGCAGCCAGAGCGAGATCACCCGTCTCATCGCACCACTCCATTGTCCAATTTCCTGGCGTACCGCCGCGACAGCGAAATAAATTTGCCCGCCAGCATGCCGGTCCTGGTTCATTAAGCTCAGCTGCCCATCCCCGCGGCTTGCTGGAGTTTGCCGCAATTTGCCATCGCGTGGCCGCGGCAGAAGGGGCTAATGTGTCTGAAACTGGACGTAACAATAGGGGCATGGTGTTACCGGCTTTGGCAGCCAATTGTAGGCGGCGGCTTGCGGTTAGATCGACCGATTTCAATTCTCCGACGACGGCACACAATACACCGCAACGCAACGCTTCCTCCATGACCCAAAGCGCATCTGTGTCGTGTTTTGTTCGCACGGCGAAAATATGCGCTGGGTTCAGTCCCAAATGTGCAAATCCGGATGGGTAAAAATCTCCTGTATCCATGACTTGATTTTGTAAGCACCACAGGATTGGTCGTTTCGGGTTTTGGTCTTCAATACTGAGAAGTCGTATGAGTATGGTGATGCAAAAAACGGTAACCGCTCCAATATCGGCGTGATTTTCGGCAAACAGTTCGTGAAGAGCATCTTGAACGAGACCACCTGTCGGCAAATGTCTGTCAATCTCGGCGATACCAAAGGGTACGACAGGAACCATTTCTTTTGTCGATTGACCAAATTGTTCGGCTTTCTTGAGGTAGGCCCTCAAATCTTCGAGCTGCTGTGGCGAAGCACGGGGAGACTGGAAGGGGCCAGCGGCCGTTAGGGTCGGGTCCCAGAGCATAGCGCATTATTTTCTATGTTAGATTAAATGTTCCTATTTTGTTCTTATCTTTAATTGGCACTAGGAGTCAAGCGAAAGAATGGGAAAATGTTTTTCAAAAAAACGTCATTGTAAGACGCGCTTTTCCCACCTAAATAATTGTTTAATAGGAATAGCGCATGCTCAACGAGACATCAGAAACAACCCAACAAAATCATCGAGCCCGACTTCGCGACTTCGTTGAAGGTGCGCCATTTCGATATTCGGTGCTCGCCATTATCGGATTTAATGCTGCTATTCTTGGACTTGAAACCTCTACAACCGTGATGGCAACGGCGGGCGGAACGCTTGAATTGCTCGATAATGTCATTCTCGGAATTTTCGTCGCCGAACTGGCATTGCGTCTTTATGCCCACGGATTCGGATTTTTCCGTGATCCTTGGGGTGTTTTTGACTTCGTTATAGTGGCCATCGCATTGGCCCCGGCGAGTGAGGAATTTAGCGTTCTCCGCGCGCTTCGAATTTTGCGGGCGTTACGAATAGTATCAGGTGTGCCTAGGTTACGGCGTGTTGTAGGCGCTTTACTAGGTGCTTTACCCGGTATTGGTGCGGTCGCGGCTCTTTTGTTGCTAGTCTTCTACGTGTTCTCTGTTATCGCAACCAAATTATTCGGCGGGGCTTTCCCACAATGGTTTGGCACCATCGGCGAATCAATGTTTTCACTATTTCAAATTATGACGCTTGAAAGTTGGTCGATGGGGATCGTGCGGCCGGTAATGGAACAATTTCCTTATGCGTGGTCGTTTTTCGTTATCTTCATCATTATCTCAAGCTTTACGGTGCTGAATCTCTTTATCGCGATCATCGTCGATTCCATGCAGACCTTACATCAAGCCGAGGAAAAGCGTACCGTCGAGCGAGTTGAAATGGTAGTTGATAAAGACACCCGTCTAGTTTCCGCTGAAATTAAAAGACTTAGAGAAGAAGTCCGGGTTTTACGAGAGGAACTCCAAGAACGAAAGCCCTAAAGCTTTTCATCATTTTCGTCTTTAGCATTACTTAGCGCGTCACTCTCATCCGGTTCTATTTCCGTTTCGGGCTCCAATTCCTTGGATTGGTCTTCTTTTCTGAGTTTCTGGAAGGATTGATAGGAAAACGGGATAGTCATTGCGTACAGAACAATTGTGCCAGCTAACGTAATCATGGGTTCGGTAAACATCGCAACTGCAATCACTGCAATTCCTGCCATGGTAAACGTGATGAAGCGTTGCGGCACTCGAATTCGTTTGAATGAATAAGTGGGAAGACGGCTAATCATCAACGCCGCGGTTAAAACAGTCCAAAAGCCGGTTAGCCACGGAGATTTTAAAAACAGCCAATCAAACTCAACCCCGAGAATTAAAGGTAGCAGTACGAGTCCCGCTCCTGCCGGCGCAGGGACACCACTAAAATAACTGCCTGCCCAAGCTGGCAGTTCGGGATCAGCCGCCGCTACATTGAAACGCGCTAATCTTAAAATGCAACACACAACAAAAAGAACGGTAATTGCCCATCCAAGTCCCCCTGCATTGTTTAAAGACCACATAAAGATCAACATCACGGGTGCTACGCCAAAGGAAACTGAATCGACAAGGGAGTCGAGTTGGCCACCGAACTCTGTAGGCCCCCCCATGAGGCGTGCAATACGGCCGTCTAAAGTATCGAGCAATGCAGCGCCGGCGATCAGTACAATGCTGATAGCCCATTTTTCTTCCAGTCCGAATTTTATGGCTGTAAGGCCCGCACATAAGCCGAGCATAGTCAGGGCATTGGGCAGTAGCCGGTTGATTTGATCTCGCCGCAACCGGCGCCGTGCCAATCTCGCTGCTCTGAACGTTTTTCGAGCCATTAGCGCAGTTCTCCACCCCGATCCGCCTCTGTATTTTGCAATACAGCTAATACCGTTTCGCCGGCTACGGTCCTTTGTCCGGGTGACACAAGTAATCTAGTGTTCTCGGGCAGATATATATCGACACGACTACCGAAGCGGATCATACCGTATCGTTCCCCTGCTACCAGCTTTTGGCCTTCTACGCCCCAGCAAACAATTCTGCGCGCCACGAGACCAGCAATTTGTACCACTGCAAGTTCTTGGCCATTCTCCGTTCGCAAGCGCATCGCTCGCCGCTCGTTTTCATCACTCGCCTTGTCGAGTGAAGCATTTAGGAACTTTCCAGACCTATAAGCAAAGGTGATGACTGTAGCATCTATAGGACTTCGGTTTACATGGCAGTCGAAGACATTCATAAAAACGCTTATGCGTTTTAGGGCCTGGTCTCCCATACCAATTTCGATTGGCGGTGGCGCATCGGCAATATCTTGGATAACGCCGTCGGCAGGGCTGATTACCAAATTTTCTTCTGTCGGTGTGACACGATCTGGATCGCGGAAAAAATAAATACACCAAATGGTTAATATTAAACCAACCCATCCAAGCCATTGGGCTATCAATAAAAATGAAACCAGCGTAATAGCAACAAAGGTGCCAATGAACGGTGCGCCTTCTCGTCGAACTCTAATTTTTGGAATTGTTGACACTAATCTTCTCTATATTTTGACAGAGCTTTATGACAGGTTAACGGATACCCCGATTTTAAAACCGTAATCGCTGGCTCGCCCCTTGTTGACGGCTATTTCTACTAATCCATTGGCGTTCTCGTACCAGAACAATTCACCGGTTTCTACGTCAGAAAATACCCGGGCATGAATAATAATTTTATTTAGTGCCTGTATTTTAGTTTTTGGTGAAAGCTGATTTGCCTTAATTCCCGTTATTGCGTTGCCGTAGTGATCAATATAGATCACCTGTGATAGGTCGTTCGAAGATACTTCTCCATGAATAGATTTAATCGGGATTGGATTGCCCGGTAGTGGGTCCCCCCGCGCAATCATTGCTGCGACTGGCGCAAATAGGTCTCTCCCATGAAAACTGGCAGACAGGAGAGTTGGTGAGTAATTGATAGTCCATGCTTTTGCATCTTCAGCGTTTGACTGGTTAATGACTATATCGAAAATTCCGTTGTGGGGACCAACGAACCATTGTTGTCCTGCCCGAACGATGAGCGGTGATCTTTCACTTCCTACCCCGGGATCGACAATACACAAAAATACAGCATTTTTTGGAAAGTCTTGGACGAGCGCGGCCAACAAATAAGCGCACGCTTTGGGTTTAAACGCCGGAGCATCGCTCAGTAGGTCTATGACTGCAATGTCAGGAGCTAGCTGAGCAAGCACCGATTCCATTTGACCCGTGTAGGGCCCAGCCGGTCCAAAATCCGTAAACAAGACAATCATGTCTCGAATTATGACGTTGTGGCTTTATCTCTCGCAAGAGATATACACGAATCTTGAGTTAATTTCTTCAATTTCGGCTGATACGTGCTGAAGAGTTTGACTTAGACGGCGGGGCTGAGTACGACATCGGCCACCATGGAGATCATTAAGCAATTAGAAACCATAACCGATAGCCAACGTGGGGCTGTGATTGCGCTCGGGAATTTTGATGGAATTCATCGGGGTCATCAGGCAGTGATTGGCGAGACATTAGAAATCGCGAATAAAGAAGGAGTGTTCTCTGCAGTAATGACGTTTGCCCCCCATCCACGTCGTTATTTTGATCCGCAGGGCCATTTGTTCGAATTGACGCCAGCACATGCGAAATCGCGCCACCTAAAACAGCTCGGTATCAATATTTTGTTTTTAATGCGTTTCGACAAATTTCT
>CAYZMI010000068.1:0-4495 GCA_964479475.1 uncultured Rhodospirillaceae bacterium
TTAGTGCGGCGATCGGCTCACGCTTACCCTGACGTGCCGGCAATCTTGTTTGATGATTTGTCGCAAACATGGATAGAGACCTACCAGCGCTGTCTTAGGCTGGCGAATGCACTGCGCCAACAAGGAGCAGGAAAGGACTCAACCGTTGCCGTGTTGTGCCGCAATCTCCCTGCTGCAGTAGAGTTGTCTTACGCGGTTCCCATGTCTGGTGCCGTGCTCAATATGATCAATACGCGACTGGATGCTAAGGGCATCTCTTTTATTCTCGACCATGCAGAGGCCGAATTTCTGTTTCTTGACAAGGGGCTTGCTGAGGTGGGGGCTAATGCTTTGAAGGAGGCGGCGGTATTGCCCAAAGTAATTCTTATCGACGATCCAGCCGTTGAGGGAGAGCACCCTATTTGCGGGATGTCCTATGAAGAATTTCTCGCTGGGGCAGATCCACTCGATGAACGCACCACGGATCCTGAGGATGAGTGGGCAGCTATCGCGCTCAACTATACTTCGGGGACCACCGGTAACCCTAAAGGGGTTGTTTATCACCATCGTGGTGCCTATCTCAATGCGCTCGGAAATGTTATGGAATGGTCATTGCCCTGGCATCCGCGCTATCTGTGGACGCTTCCGCTATTTCATTGCAATGGTTGGTGTTTTCCTTGGTCGATAGCGGCTAAAGCAGGGACTAATGTGTGTTTACGCGCACCTGTTGCGGCCGATATTCTCGCCACTATTAAAAGGCACCAAATTACCCATATGTGTGGTGCGCCCATCGTGCTCAACATGGTCGCGACCGAGGCCGATGCCCAAGGTGTGACCCTTTCACCGCGCGTTCAGCTTATGACTGCTGGTGCCGCACCGCCTGCTGCCGTTTTGGCCCGGGCCGATTCTGCAGGGTTTGATGTGGTTCATACCTATGGGCTAACGGAAGTTTACGGCCCGACCGTTGTGTGTGCTTGGCGTGAAGAATGGGATGATCTGTCCGCCGATGAACGTGCCCGACTTAAAGCGCGTCAAGGTGTCAATTATGCAGTTCAAGAAGAGTTGAGCGTTCGGGATCCCAATTCCTTGGCAGAAGTAAAGGCTGATGGAAAAACTATGGGAGAGGTCATGTTCCGTGGAAATGTCGTTATGAAAGGATATCTTAAAAATTCTACAGCGACGCAGGATGCGTTCTCTGGTGGGCATTTTCGTTCCGGAGATATAGGCGTGCGCCATCCCGATGGCCATATGGAAATTAAAGATCGCTCGAAAGATGTAATAATTTCTGGGGGTGAGAATATTTCTTCCATCGAAGTGGAGGGGGTGCTTTATAAACATCCTGACGTGTCCGAGGCTGCGGTGGTCGCGGGGCCACACGAAAAATGGGGGGAAACCCCAGTTGCATTTGTAGAGCTGAAACCAAAAGCAGAAGTGGCGGCCGATGCTCTCATCGTGTTTTGTCGAGAACACTTGGCCCACTTTAAATGCCCTACCCGTGTAATCTTTGATTCGTTACCTAAAACAGCGACGGGAAAAATACAAAAATTCGAACTGCGCCGCCGGGCGGCCAACTAGTTATAACTTGCTGGTGAGAACACCTGACTTGGATTTGAGCCTCACTGTGATAGGTTTTAAGTAACGAGCCGGTCTGTTCCGGTTCACCAAAGAGGGGGAGATATATGTTATTATTTAAAAAATTTGGTATTGCGTCGCTTGCAGTGGCCTTGGGGCTCGGGGTTTCCGCGGGCAAGGGAATTGCTGATGACGTGGCAAGTTTCTACAAGGGTAAAAAAATTAAAATTATCATCGGTTCGGGACCCGGCGGCGGCTACGATACATATTCGCGGCTTGTGGGCCGTCACCTCGGAAAACATGTCCCGGGGAACCCGACATTTCTAGCACAAAACAAACAGGGTGCAGCTTCTATAGTTGCTACAAATTACATTATGAATGTAGCGCCCAAAGATGGGTCTATAATTGGGCAAGTACAGCGGGAAATTGCTTTGGTCCAGCTCATGGGCCGAAAGGGTCCAAAATATAAGGCTAAGGACATTCAGTGGCTCGGTAGCTTGGCAAAGGAAGCTGGCGTCTGTGCTGTCGCAACCAAGACTGGTGTTAAATCCTTTAGCGATACTTATTCAAAAGAATATGCCATGGGCGGTTTAGGGCAGAATGCCAGCGAGTTCTGGCCAGCATTGTTCAACAATCTGCTCGCCACAAAGTTTAAATTGATTAGAGGGTATCCTGGTACGCCACAAATTCACCTTGCTATTCAACGGGGTGAGCTAGACGGGGTGTGCCAGTCTTGGGCTTCTTTTAAGGAAGTCGGAGGCAAATACGTAGCTGATGGCAACGTTAAAGCTTTGGTACAGGTAGCTCTTCAGCCCGATCCGGACATGCAAAAACTTGGCGTTCCCATGTTAGCCGATTTGATAACGCCAGATAATCTGGCCAAAGGGCAAAACGTGGAAGATGTTAAGACGTTCTTTAAGCTAACCATGGTGCCTGGCATCATGGGCCGTCCCTTCATGATGGCGAACGGCGTACCGAAAGCGCGGTTAGACGCAATGCGCAAAGGCTTCTACGCCATGGTCAAGGATCCGGCATTTTTGCGGGATGCTAAGCGCCTGCGCCGTGAAATAGAACTAGTGACTGGTGAAGAAATTCAAGCCTTGGTAAACGAACTATCAACAGTGCCTAAGGAAAAGCTAGCGGCGCTTGGCGGGCACTTTAAGTTTAAAGGCAAGGTCGAGAAGGTTGTACTCCCAATTGTAGTGCATGCTGGTAAGGTCATTAAAACTAAGCGTAAGGGTCGCCGGATTACTATAGATCACAAAGGCAAAAAAAGGCGGGCCAAAGTTTCCGGTAAAAAGACGAAAGTTACTCTCAATGGCAAAAAAGTGAAACGCAGTGCTATCAAGGTAGGTATGAATTGCACGTTCCATTATTACGGTCACAAGACACGCGCCAAGAAGATTGAATGCACGAATTAACTTTAACGCGTGAACATAAAAAGTCCCCGGGATAGTGGCCCGGGGACTTTTTTTTACCCAAAGTCTTTTGACGTTCCACCTACGTTTGCTCACAAAGGACCTAATTTGTACTAAATAGTCCGTCTCTAGGATTCAACTTTTTAAAGCGGTGTAAATACCTTGACCCAAAGTTTGAAGAAATAGGTAGATTTAGAATAGTCAATTACCACCCTTGGTTCTTATATAAGCGATGCATGGTTCGACAATTTGGAATGCAGCTGGTGCACTTTTACATCCATCGAGCCCGTGCGATTAGCATCAGATCGCGATTTTCGTTAATCTTTTCATTATAATATTTAATGGACCAACAAAATGAACCATTCTGTCAACAAACTGCTTCCCACTAGCCTCGTAGGCTCATATCCGCAGCCGGATTGGTTGATTGATCGGGAAAATTTGCTTGGGCGATTTCCGCCTCGCGTTCGAGCTCGGGAACTTTGGCGCATCAACGATGCTAACATCGAAGAAGCTCAAAATGACGCAACATTGTTGGCCATTCGGGCGCAAGAACGAGCAGGACTAGATATTATCACCGATGGTGAATGCCGTCGGGAAAGCTATTCCAATCGATTTGCGACCGCATTGGAAGGCGTCAATATTGAAAACCCGGGTACTGCATTGGATCGATCTGGCCACCCTAATCCTGTCCCCCGAGTTGATGGAAAAATCCGCCGCAAACACCCTGTCGAGGTCGCTGATCTAGAATTCCTAAAAGCTAATACCGACCGGGCCGTAAAAATGACCGTTCCTGGTCCTTTCACGATGTCGCAGCAGGCACAGAATGATTTTTACGAAACACCAGCGGAGATGGCGATGGATTATGCGATCGCGGTGAATGCTGAAATTAAAGATTTGTTCACCGCGGGCGCGGACATCGTTCAGATCGATGAGCCATACATGCAGGCCCGTCCCGAGCCTGCACGAGAATATGGGGTGACGGCACTAAATCAGGCACTTGAAGGCGTTATCGGTACAACTGCAGTACATATTTGTTTTGGTTATGCAGCAATTATCCACGAACGACCCGAGGGGTATTCATTCCTTCCAGAATTTAAAGATTGCAGCTGCGATCAGGTTTCAATCGAAACCGCTCAATCTGGTCTCGATTGTAAAGTACTGGAGACGTTACCTGAAAAGACGATAATTCTGGGCGTAGTCGATCTTCATGACATGACCGTAGAAACCCCCAATCAGGTTGCTGACCGTATTCGTCGTGCTTTCGAATACAAGGACCCCCATCAAATTATTGTAGCACCAGACTGCGGTATGAAATATCTGCCCCGCGTTGTTGCGGCTGGGAAATTGGATGCAATGGTGAAAGGTGCTGCGTTGGTACGCGCTGAACTAGAGTAGGAGAAGAATCCAATCATGGATATGCCCGAAGCCTTCGAACGGCGTATGATCGAAACAGTATGGGAGACGCGGTGGAAGAACCACAATGCGTTCGATGTCTGGTTGAAAAACCATATGTGTCACAGTGGTGC
>CAYZMI010000068.1:4595-8249 GCA_964479475.1 uncultured Rhodospirillaceae bacterium
GTTTGGGCACCGCTTAATCTCGAAGACAAAGCATTGGCCCATTGGTCAGCGGGCGAAGAGGCAGATATGACGGAAGGTGGTCACGGTGATATGACATTGAAGATTCTTGCTAAACATGCCGATACGAACACTAAACAGGCTCGAATTATTGAAATTCTGACTGAAACCATGCAAATCAGATGGTTACAGTTCGATATGATTGGTCGTGATGCTCTCGTTGCCTCGGGTGTTGATGTCTAACAAGAATGCTATATTTGCCGTTGGTTAGTAACGGAATCGTGTATAGTTGGTTCAATTCGTCTTAGTGTCGTAAATGCTCCAAAGGAGGAACCGATGGACGGAAACGCTAATACCGGCGGGCATGTTGATGCTCAACGAAATACGGCAGCAAATTCGCATCCCGACAGCTATACGGGCTCATCGCCAATTAAAGTGAAAAAGCTTGGCCATATGGTTTACGAGGTAAGTGATGTAGAGCGTACTGCGAAATTTTGGTCTGAAGTGATGGGATTTGAGGAAACAGAACGCAACGATATTGGCATGATCTTCTTCCGTTGTGGCCCGGATCATCATGCGATCGGTCTCAAGCCCAGTGATTCCGCGCCATTACCGGCGCGTGGAGAGGCTCTCCGGGTTGAGCATTTGGCCCTCGAAGTGGATAGTCTCGATACGTTGTTCAAAGCGCGGGATTATTTGGAACAAAATAACATTCCAGTTGTATTCCAGGGCCGTAAAGGAGCTGGCGGTAATGCAGCGCTCCATTTTTGCGATCCCGATGGATATGAGTTTGAGCTTTATTGCGATATGGATCAGATCGACAGGGGTGGCGCATTGCGGCCATCGGACCAGTTTTACCGCGCTAACACTCTCGAAGACGCGCGCGACAATCCGTTGCCGCCGAAGAAGTGGTAAATGTTAGGATCATTACCAGCTAGGTAGCCAGGAGGTTAGTTATGATTAGCAGCGGAGATCTTGGTGGCCTGATGGCTATGATGCCGGCCTTTGCTACGGACGATGCAGCTGACATTCACATAACCAACACTATTTCCCTTGATAGGCTGGAGGCCGGTCTAAACCGTATGATCGGCGACGGTGCTAATGTCATCGCTACTACCGGCAGTTTTGGCGAATTTCACACGTTGTTACCTGAAGAATATGAGACCATCGTTCGAGCGAGTGCTGAAATCAACAGAAAGCGGGTGCCACTTTTCATTGGCGCGACTGGACTGAATACCCGCGACGTTATGCAAAAGTGTGCGTTGGTTGCACAAACCAGCGCAACCGGTGTGTTGATCGGTGTACCTTTTTATTTTCCGTCTTCACCGGCCAACGCGATCCGGTTCTTTAAGGATATTGCGGAGAATTTTCCGTCTCTCGCAATTATGGTTTATCACAATCCGGCACTTCACAACGTCAAGCTCACCCTACCGGTGATGGAGAAAATTCTTCAAATCCCGCAAGTGGTTGCTATGAAGGACAGCCATCGTGAACCGCCGGAATTCTTGCGTCTCATGGAAATCGCTAACGGTAAAATGAGCGTGTTTGTGAATCAGCTACAATATGCTACCTACCAACCGGTCGGTGCCCCCGGCTTTTGGTCTATCGACAGTTGGATGGGTCCCTGGCCGCTACTGGCATTGCGGGACGCTATGGCGCGTGGTGATCTAGCGCGCGCGACCGAACTTACTCTTTCCCTAGCGCCACCCATCGGTGCACCGCCACCAAATCTCTCGTGGCGCGAAACAGCAGCCAAAATTAGAATTCGCTATGCGGGTTATGTGGATCCCGGTCCATTGCGTCCGCCCTTTATCGAAATTCCGCCGGAGGTGGATCAAGCGGCAAAGCGGAAGGCAGAGCAATGGAAGGCGCTATGCGATGAGTGCCGCGCTGAGGTTGCCGCAGCCGCCTAATATATTTTTCACCTATTACCTATACACCTGGATAGTCCTTTTCTATGCGTTGCAGCTCATCGTTTCCTTGTTGGTTGTAGAATGTCCGCATATCTGATGCATAGGGTAGGTGGCTAAGGTGGTCTTGCGCGCTACCAGATTCTATCAGCTCTTCAAGTAGAGTTTTTTGTGCACAAAGTGCAGCGATCTGGAGTGCACCAGGGATGACAGCACAGCTTGCGCCAGCATCTTGGTATTCAGACAGGTTCATACCCTGCGGTAAGACACCGAACATTGGCTTCCCACTGATTTTAGTTAGACTTCGGATAGTGTCGGCCTCCCGGACTGATAACCAGGCCCCATCGGCACCTGCCTCCACACAGGCTATTACTCGTTCGCATTTTTCAACCCAATCGTCGACATCGCAGCGGGCGATGATGAGCAAATTCTTGTCTTCGCGCGTATCCACTGCGGCTCGGATTTTGTCAACCATCTCGCCGCGTGTAACAAAGCTCCCTTGATAGCCTAAATGGGTCGGACGTTTTGGTGTAAGTTGATCCTCGATATGGATCGCTGCTGCTCCGGCCCTTTCATATTCCTTGACTGTACGAATTACGTTGGCTATGCCTCCGAAGCCAGTATCTGCGTCAGCAATGATCGGCAATGAAATTCCGTCAGCCATTGCGGTGATACGGTTGGTCATTTCTGTCATCGTGAGGATTCCTGCGTCGGCATAGCCGGAAGTACGGTGTGCAACGCTACCAGATGCGTGAACGGCTCCCAAACCCACCGACTCAACCAGCCGGGCTGTCACAATATCGCTGCACCCCGGTGCGACGATTATCTCGGGCTTTTCTAGAAGGGCTTTCAACCTTCGTCGGATGTCCTGTTTTTTCTCCATATGAACCTCAATTTTAGCTATATAAATTCACTCGAATTATTATTTCTTGGTCGCCAGCATGTAGTGTCCCTATGCGTTTCGTCAAATAACATCCTCATACACTCGGAACCCTGCCCTTGCGTAGGTCGCTCGCTTCCGCTGCAATAAGGTTACCGGCGCGCGTCTACCCGGACCTAGTGCCTGAAAGGAGAAATAGGTTATGGCAAAATCGCCCAAGGTATCCGCCGGCGCCAACGACTTTGGTCAGGCCATCGAACAGGCCCATGTTGTAGCATTATGGGAAATGTTTGGTGGCGAAGGTGGACCCCAGCCTAATCCTGAACCGGCGTTTCACTGGCCTTGGAATGTTCTTGGCCCATTAATGGATCGGGCCGTGGCTGAAACAGGGATGGATGATGCTGAGCGTCGCGTATTATCCCTTGCCAATCCGGCGCATGGGCGCGACGATTATTTCCGCGCTACTACTAACCTCAATGCTGGACTTCAAATTTTGATGCCAGGTGAGCGGGCGCGGCCGCATCGACATTCAATGGACGCATTGCGCTTTGTCGTGGAAGGCGAGGGAGCTGAGACTATCGTCGATGGAAAGCACTGTCCCATGGAGCGAGGAGACCTGGTGCTTACACCAGCCTGGACTTGGCACGAGCATGTACACAATGGCGATGCAAGAATAATCTGGCTAGACGCGCTTGACGTCCCGCTGGTACAGGATCTGGATGTTGCTTTTTTTGAGCCCGGTCCCGTAGGAAATTTTCCAGTTTTACCTGAGGACACAGCATTTACGACCGCCGGGCTCGTGCCTGCAGAATCGATTAATACACCCTATTCACCCTTATTCCGATATCCCTGGCCTAAGTCGCGAGA
>CAYZMI010000068.1:8349-12251 GCA_964479475.1 uncultured Rhodospirillaceae bacterium
CCCCATTGGAGTTGGATCAGTCACACAGCAAGTTCGGACACTGCCATAATCTTTCTATCGACCGATCGAGATGTGATGGAACGGCTCAATCTTTTGCGTGAGGAGTTCGACTGAACTCACCTCTTCTCATTTCGACCCCTTGCGTCCGGGGCATCGTTCGGCTGCAATAGAACTACAATAAAAATTTTTACCGCCGCAGGGGGATCACTATCGTGCAGAGTAAAAAGGGTTACGACTATATAGTCGTTGGTGCTGGCTCGGCTGGTTGTGTGCTGGCTAATCGTCTAACCGAAGATCCTTCCATCCGAGTTTTGTTGCTGGAGGCCGGCGGACGAGATCTCGATCCTTTAATCCATATCCCACTTGGTATGGGTAAAATTTATGAACACCGGCTTCATGACTGGCAATATAAATCGGAGCCTGTTGAGGGTCTCAACGGCAGGATATTAGATGTAAAGCGTGGCAAGGTACTGGGGGGATCATCCTCCATCAATGTCATGGCTTACACCCGAGGTCATTCCGGAGATTACGATCGCTGGTCAAACAATGGGGTGGCAGGTTGGTCCTATGCGGAGCTCCTTCCCTATTTTAAACGCTGCGAAAGTTGGGAAGATGGAGAGAATAGTTGGCGGGGTGGCTCTGGCCCAATTGGCACCCAATGGGCACGTACAACAGACCCTCTATTTGACGCCTGGCTTGAGGCCGGCGCCGCAGAAGGATTTCCTGTCAGCGAAGATTACAATGTTCAGCAAGAAGGCTTTGGTCGCAGCCAATATACGATAAGGAATGGAAGGCGTTGTTCCTCAGCGGTGGGTTTTTTACGGCCCGCCAAGCATCGGGCAAACCTAACAGTTGAGGTGCGGGCCCACGCTACTCGGGTGCTGATGGACGGAACCCGAGCCGCGGGTATCGAATATATCAAGGATGGCATCACAGTCTCGGTAGAGGCAGGTCGTGAAGTAATTCTTTCAGGGGGGGCTTTTAATTCGCCGCAACTTCTAATGTTATCGGGCATTGGTCCCGCCGATCATCTACGGGATATAGGTATTAAGACGCGGATAGATTTGCCAGTTGGTAAGAATTTACAGGATCACCTGGTTACTGGTCTGTGGTTTTCTCGTCCCAAGAACACGAGCAAGTTCCGAAACGATATGCGGTTCGATAAAATGTCATTTGGGATGATGACCTCTTACCTATTTGGTAAGGGGCCTGGATCCGTGGTGCCCGGCGGTATGCATGCCTTTATCAAGACCGACCCGTCGCTTGATGTGCCAGATGTGGAGTTTTTGTTCCGTGGTATTCCCAATGATGCACATATGTGGTTTCCCGGAATTCGGAAGCCCTATCTCGATGGTTTTGCCATTCGCGCTGCTATTCTGCACCCTAAGAGTAGAGGCGAGGTCCGGTTGCGTTCTAGCAATCCAATTGATCCAGTAATAATTGATTTTAACTTTTTCTCTGATCCCGACGATTTAGACCGACTACGTACTGGTTTCAAGCTAGCCCGCGATGTCGCTTATCAAAAGGCACTTGATCCGTATCGCGGCGAGCAAATTGAACCTGGCCCTGACGTTAAGACTGATAATGATCTTGACGAATTTATCCGGCAAACCGTAGGCACGGTTGAGCATCCGGTAGCTACTTGCCCAATGGGCTTGAATTCCGACGCAGTGCTCGATCCGGAACTACGTGTACGTGGTGCGGAACGTTTGCGTGTGGTTGATGCCGCTGCTATGCCCGATCTTGTATCTGCGCATACCAACGCTTGCGCATTGATGATCGGCGAAAAGGGTGCCGATATGATCCTTGGTCGCGACCCGTTGCCTGCAGCGAATGTATAAGGCAGGTGACACGTAATACAACTTAAGTTGGTTTCAACTATCCAATAATTTTTTCGCTAAACGCTGTTGTAAAGGAGATATAGCGTCAATTGTAGAAAACGCTGCACGGGTTATTACGCGTGCAGTGCCGCTCTTTGCAGTGACAATTCGCCGAAGGCGCTCGCTAACCGCGATAGCGTTGGCGCCGTCGAGACGGCGTGCGGTACTATAACGGTCTAGGGTGTTATCTATAATTCGTGCTGCCAAATCTGCCGCATCGGCAATACCTAAATTCATACCACGCCCGCCCGCCGGTGAGTAACAATGGGCAGCATCACCTGCGAGATAAACCCGGCCAACGTTGTATGATGAGACTTGCCGAACTGAAATCTTGAATAGTGCCTCTTGGCGAATGTGCGATACATCTATTGGTATAGGTAGGGTTCCGAGTGCATCTTCAGTATTAGAAATAACCCGTAATCTCCCGGCCTCCAGCGGTGCTACGACGACTATGCGACCATCCGTCACTAATGTAATCGTTAAAGCGTTCCCATTGGGCCAGTTTTCTGCCTCAACGTCGGCAATCGACCAACTATCCCGTAAATCGAAGCCGATATAATCCAAGCTTAAGCACTCACGGACCCGGCTACGGGTACCGTCCGCACCTATGACTAAATCGTACCTATCTTCGTCGCCATCTCCGGAACGGACAACGACCCCATCGGTTTCTTCATGAAGGTCGGATAGTGCCGTTCCGTAGGAGACCAATCCACCCAAATTTACAAAGGTATCGCGTAGTGCTGCTTCTGTGCGATCCTGTGCCAGCGCAAGAATAAAATCCCAATCAGGATGGCTGCCAGACAATGGGACGGTGAGCGTGCTTTTCTCCTCATGGTAAAATTTAACTTGGTTCACTTTGATTCCATCAGTGATCAACCGATCGGTGACGCCCGAGAGTTTTAAAATGTTTAGGCTGCGCGGCAGGATGCCTACTGCACGGGACAGAGTAGAGTGGTTTTCCTTACGGTCGATCACGTCCGGCACTAGCCCGCGGCGCGCCAGTTCTACTGCGGCTGTTAACCCGGTGGGTCCTGCACCAACTACTAAAATCCGCACCTATACCTAGGCCTTTTTAAATAGCGCCAGCACGCCGTTCGCCGCGGCAAAGGCATCAGCGTCGCGGTTGGAATAGCCCATCACTTGTAGGCCCAAGGGTAGACCTTCGGCCTCGAGCACCGGTAGCGAGATAGATGGTGTGCCCAGCACCGATGACGGTACGGCAAAAACTGCATCCCCAGTCCAGTCAAGCCCCTCAGGTGCTGGGCCGGGTGCGGATAGTGTTACGCAGACATCTGCATCGTTCTTCAGACCGTTGTAAATATCACGTGTCCGTTGGCGTTTTTGCATGAGTCCCTGGTAATCTTCATGGGTCATTGATTCTGCCTCCTCCAACCTCTCACGTGCCTGTTCACTTAGCTTTTCGTGATCCAAGTCGCGCGCATAGGTGTTGAGTGGCCAGCGGAAATCCCAATTGTTAAGCCCACCCGAGAGTTCGACGCCGCCCAGGATTGCTGCCTCTACTGCGGCAACGCCGGCGTGACTCTGACGGTCTAAAACAGTTACGTTAGCGTCCTCTAGCCGTCTTCGGGCGTCGTAAAGTGCTTCTTTTGCTTCGGGAACAGCGCGTTCCCAGCCCTCAGTCTCCAGAAGTGCAATGCGATTGGGGAGCGCTGCAACGGGAGAATCTAAGGGTCCTGAAACACCTGGATAACCGGGATCACCGCCCACTCGCGCCGTGATGGCGCGGGCAATGATCCAAGTTTCTTCGAGTGTTGCCGCGAAAGTGCTGGTGCTGCTTTGGCTGATGGTGTCGAAGCTGCCCCCGCGGTTAATACCACCGAAACTTGGTTTAAACGCAAAGACCCCACAAAAGCTCGCGGGCCGAATAGTTGAGCCTAGCCCCTGGGTGCCGAGACCGCCGGGTACCATTCCACAAGCGACCGACGCCGCGGTGCCGCTCGACGAGCCGCCTGGTGTACGGGTGGAATCCCATGGGTTACGAGTGCCGCGGGCCGGTTGGGC
>CAYZMI010000069.1:0-2883 GCA_964479475.1 uncultured Rhodospirillaceae bacterium
TATATGGATCGTGGGGAGCCTATGCCCATGGCTTTTGCGATAGGCCTCCACCCGGTCTACGAAATTATGTCCAACTGGTCGGGCATTCATAAAGATTTTGATGAACTTGAATATGCGGCCGGCGTATTGGGTGAAGAAATAGAGCTGGTTAAGTGTGAGACCATCGATCTCGAAGTTCCTGCTCACGCGGAAATAGTAATTGAAGGCACGGTTCATCCCACTGAGCGTATGATGGAAGGTCCGTTCGGAGAATTCACCAATTTTGGCTTTGGTGCCGAAGGGCCGGCACCAGTCTTTACAACTACCGCCATTACACATCGTAAGGATCCAATATTCCGTCATATGCAGGCCACCTGGTTTACTGATCACCAGCCGCTAATCACCCTTCCCATGGAGGCTACCTACTACAATCGGCTACGCGATACACAGGGAAACACCAATGTGATTGACGTGTTTGTACCCCCATGGGCCTCGCAGTTCCTTATGATTGTCCAGATGGAGGCTAAGTGGGATGGGCAAGTCAACGACATGCTAATGGCAGCACTGTCGGGCCCCAATCTCCACGTGAAGACTGTCATTGCGGTCGATGAAGACGTGGATATTTACAACGCTGAGGATGTGCTGTGGGCTATGACGACGCGGGTAGACCCCGCACAGCATGTGAAAATCCAGACTGATTCTCGACTACATCCGCTGGATGCGGTTATTCCAGAAAAAGGCGACGAATACACAGTTATGCGTATTGGTGGCAAAATGGGTATTGATGCCACCAAACCACCGGCCTGGCGGACGGAAGCTCGGGAAAAATTCCGCCGTGTTGATCCTATGGGTAAGGGAGATGATGCCATTACACGGCTGTTGGAGATGGTCCGTCAGCCGAGTTGATAGGCAGTTAGTTGGAATGCGCATGTGTTTTGTAGTTAAACCGACGACAATCTGGAAAATTTAGTTTGGCCGCGATAACATCTTTTTCACCGGAGAAATAATATGGCCACAACACTCACCCTTAACGTCGAAAAACTGTCGCCCCACATTGGCGCGGAAGTAAGAGGAATTGATCTCAGCCAACCGCAGGACGAGGAGACTATGGCTGAACTCAAACGGTTGTGGCTCGAATATATTGTCCTATTATTTCGCGATCAGGAACTAGATCAGGCCGCCCAGCTCCGTGCTACGGAGTTTTTTGGCAAGGTCGGTTATCTCGCACGACCGGCTAACGAATATCCAGTTGGATACGATCAGCTGTTACCCAATGTCATGCTGATCTCCAATATTCGAGAAAACGGGGAACCCATTGGCGCACTACCCGATGGTGAGATGATGTTCCACCATGACATGTTGCATTCGGAAGTGCCCCATAAAGGCACGATGCTCTATTCGGTGGAAATACCAAGTCATGGTGGTGAAACGTTGTTTGCCAGCGGTTATGCTGCTTACGAGACCTTGCCGGATAATATTCGTGCGCCATTGGACGGCAAATGGGCTAAACATCACTACAATTACGGTTCCACTCAGAAAGGCGACGAGCGCGGTACGGTTGCGTATTCCGATTCCCAACACCCCATCTTCCGAACCCATGAAGAAACGGGGCGAAAAGCGGTCTATGTGAACCGGTTAATGACCGAAGAAGTAATTGGATTGCCTAAAGATGAAAGCGATAATTTGCTAAACGCTCTATTCGACCATATGGAGAAACCGGAATTCGTCTACGAGCATAGTTGGCAGGTAGGCGATCTATTGTTGTGGGATAATCGCAATTCGTCCCACGCGCGCCGGGACTTCCCCAACGGTGAGCGGCGCCTCATGTTGCGTACGACCATTGAGGGCGATACGCGACCATATTAAGCCATCACCCTTTGCCCCTAAGGCATCGCAGCGTATTCTAAATCCTAGCAATTATTTTTTGGGAGACCGCGCATGGCTTTTGTCGGGATCGACGCAGTGACTTATGGAGTAGCCGATGTAAAAAAAGGTCTGAAGGCATTTCAGGATTTTGGACTCAAGAAAATTAAAGGGCAGGCAAAGGAGGCCGTGCTCGAAACCCAGGATGGTTCGCAAGTAATTATTAAACCGCGCGCCGACAAAATTCTACCAAAAGCCTTCGCGTCTGGATCAACCATCCGTGAAATCACCTGGGGAGTGGAGAATGCCTCCGACATGGTTCGGGTTCGCCATGCACTGGAGCAAGACCGCGCGGTATCTGTAGATGAAGATGGTACAATCCGTTCGGTGGACGATATGGGACTTGGTATCGCATTCCGAAAAACCCGACGCCGTAGAATTCGGGGTGCCAAGGCAACAAAAATTAATGCACCTCAATCGATCGTTCGTTTCAATGAGCGTGCAAACTATTATGAAAAAGCCAATCCTCGCACGCTCGGACATGCGGTATTCAATGTGGCTGATATCAGGAAGATGCAAAGCTTCTATGTAGATCGGCTTGGGTTCGAGGTCACCGATTACTATCGAGGACGTGGTGTGTTTCTCCGTTGCCGTACGCCCGGGGGGCACCACAATTTGTTCTTCCTTGAGGACGAATCTGGCAAGAATTCGCTCAATCATGTGGCTTTTGGATTGACGGATACCCATGAACTGTTTGCTGGCGGCATACATTTCGCCGGGCAGGGTGGGAAGACGGTTGTCGGTCCCGGCCGCCACATTATCTCATCTTGTTATTTTTGGTATTTCAAAAACCCCTGCGGGGGAAATATCGAGTATTACGTGGATGAGGATTATATCACCAAGGGTTGGAAGCCTAAACAATGGGATCCCGCGCCTCACCGTTTTGCTGAATGGTCATTGGGAGAGGGCCTAAAGAAATTTACTGGCCAACCGCCCACTCGGACGAATGCCGATATGAAAAAATAGGAGTAATGATGGCAC
>CAYZMI010000069.1:2983-5411 GCA_964479475.1 uncultured Rhodospirillaceae bacterium
GCCTTCGGCATGGATCGTGCGCAAGTACCTGAAGAAATTAACCGGCGTATTTCTGTTGACCAGCCCATTGTTGAAATTAATTCCGCAGACGCACCAGTACATCAAGTCGTGCTGGAAAATGAGGAAGCTGATCTCACGGCCTTGCCAGTACATTTGCAACATGAGATGGATGGTGGGCCTTATTTATCGGCCAGCATCGACTATGCTTACGACCCAGATACCGGACTGATCAATTCTGGTATTCGTCGCATGATGCTGCGTGGACGCCAGCATGCTGGGGTAGATTTGACCGCCCCCTCTGATCTACAAAGCATTTTTCGCAAAGTGCAGGCGGGGGGCGAGTCACTGCCCGTTTCCTACGTAGTGGGATGTCATCCGATCGATCTGCTGTCGGCGTCTATGCGCTTGTCAGGTGACGAGTTGCAACTACTTGCCAATTTGCGCGGCGCGCCGCTCTCTGTCGTCAAAGGTGTAACAAACGGGGTTTTAGTGCCTGCTGATGCCGAGATGGTGCTTGAAGGGTATCTAGATCCGGCCGGCTATGTGGACGCAGAAGGGCCTTTTGGAGAGTTTCTGGGTTATTATGGTGTGATGCGGCCCAATCCAATCTTTCGTCTGTCGGCAATTACCAAGCGCCGCGATGCATTGTTTCAGACCGTCACGATTTCAGGCAAAACCCTCACCAACACTGATACCGCTAATATTGGAACCATTTTGACCGAGGTAGCAGTATGGGACGCGATAAAAACTGCGGTTCGTGAGCCAGTGGCCGTTTGTGCTACTGCTTCTTCCGGCGGTTTGTTTAATACTCGGATTGCAATTCGCCAACGCGTCCCAGGGGAGGCGCGAAATGCAATTTCGGCTTTGCTCGGTTCACTAGCTGATACCAAGAACGTATTTATCGTTGATGACGATGTAGATGTTACCTCAGACACCCAGATGGACTGGGCATTAGCGACGCGTTTCCAGCCGGACCGTGATTTAGTGATCCAAGACGGATTTCGAGCCATACCAATTGATCCTTCGCTTGAAGGGTCACGAACTGGCGCGAAAGCAGGTTTTGATCTTACTCAACCGTTTGGCAAACGCGATCGAGTAGAGATGACTGTTTCCGTGCCGCCGAATTTTACTAATTCGTTGGCGCGTTTTCAGACAACTGAGGATGCGCTCGCTGATGGAGCAAAGTCGTTCGGCGAGATTGTGGCGGCTTTGGGAACCGACGATGGGCGCGAAGTCGTTCGTGCACTCGACGAGCTGCGGAATAAAGACCGTCTTTCCCGGCAGGATGAGGACGGGCGTTATATTCTCAATGGCTGACCATCCTTTCGGCATCGGAAAACCGGTTCTGCGCAAGGAGGATAGGCGCCTACTTACCGGGTTAGGAAAATTTACCGATGACGCCTTCGTGCCCGGTGAAGCTTACGGCGTGGTAGTTCGCAGTCCCCATGCACATGGGATTATAGTCAGAACTAAAACTACGGCGGCTGAGAATTCCGCTGGCGTCATGGGAGTTCTGACTGCCAATGACTATATTGCTGATGGGCTCAAACCGATACCAAATGTACCGAACCCCGCCCACGCCATTGATGTGACCCAGCCAGCTTTTTTCAATTCGGATGGGTCGCCCGTATTTCAGAGTGATCATTGGCCGTTAGCACGTGGCAAGGTTCGCCATGTAGGTGAACCAGTGGCATTCGTAGTTGCAGAAACGCTGGTTACAGCGTTGGACGCTGCCGAACGGGTTGAAGTTACATACGAGCCGCTTCCAGCGGTCACTGACGTACGCCGAGCTTTGGAAAAAGACGCACCAATTCTGTGGGACGACGCCCCCGGTAATATATGCGTTGACACGCACCTTGGGGACGGGTCGGCGGTGGAGAAAGTGCTAAGGCAGGCCGATCATGTGGTCGAGATGGAACTTACCAATAATCGGGTCACGGCAGTATCCATGGAACCCCGGGTCGGAATTGGTATTTACGATGAAGGGAGCGGGCGGCATACCTTGATTGCCGGTAGCCAAGGATCGCATGCTCTCAAACGCCAATTGACCACACTATTGGGCTGTACGCCTGATCGTGTTCGGGTCGTGTGTGAGGACGTGGGCGGTGGCTACGGCATGCGAAACTGGCTGTTTCCAGAATTTGCGTTGGTGGTTTGGGCTGCGAAACGGTTTAGCCGGCCTGTCAAATGGTTAGGTACACGTTCGGAGTCCTTTGTCTCGGACATGCAAGCGCGGGATCTTGTGACTCACGCCAAGTTAGCGATCAATGCGAATGGAAGATTCCTGGCCATTGATGTGGATCATCTCAGCAATATTGGTGGCCACACTATGTCGTTCGTGCCCTTGTCCAACGGTGTGTTCCTCATTGCTAGTATTTACGACATTCCTAATGCACATGTGCGAGCTCGTGCGGTACTCACCAATACT
>CAYZMI010000069.1:5511-8531 GCA_964479475.1 uncultured Rhodospirillaceae bacterium
ACACATTCCAATCGTTCAATGCGTCTTGCTGGCACGCTTTTACTAAAGGCGTCAGAAGCAATCATTGAACGCGGTAACGTTATTGCAGCGCATATATTAGAAGCAGCATTTGGCGATATCGTTTATTCAGGCGGTAATTTTTTCGTTGATGGGACAGACCGTAAGATTTCGTTGTTCGAGGTGGCCAAACAGGCGGAAGGGTTGAGCTTGCCCGAGGATTTAAGTGGCGTGCTGACCAACGAGCAACATTTTCATGGCAGAATTCCAGCATTTCCGACTGGTTGCGCCGTTGCAGAAGTAGAAATTGATCCTGAGACCGGTCACGTTTCTTTAGAGGCTTGGTCAGCCTTCGATGACGTGGGTCGGCTAATCAATCCATTGATCGTGGAAGGTCAAATCCACGGAGGCATCGCTCAAGGTATAGGCCAGGCGTTGTGTGAAGATATTGCGTATGACGATGCAACCGGGCAACCCTCAGGGGGTTCTTTTCTAGATTATTGCTTGCCTCGCGCCGACAATTTTCCGAGCTTCCAAACCGGTCACGCCGACAACGCACCAACGGCAGGCAATCCCCTAGGCGTCAAAGGTGGCGGTGAAGGCGGTACGACGCCGGCACTAGGGGCGCTGATCAACGCGGTCCTAGATGCCCTCCGTCCTTTGGGTGTGACCCAAGTTGAGATGCCGGCGACTCCCTATAGAGTGTGGCAAGCCATTCAGAACGTGCAGGTTTAAATAGGACAGGATAGTTATAAATGTTAATCGAGACCCTCAGTAATCCGTAGATCTCTCACGCACGCACCCTCTAACTTTGCAAGCGCTGCCTGATAGGCCTCCCCGTCATGTGTTTCTACTGCAGTTTCAAAGCTTGAGAACTCGACGATCACGGTACGTTCTTTTACTCCGGCTTCGTAAGCGTTTACACGCCCGCCACGCGCCAGAAACCTACCACCACCAGCTTCAATCGCGGGTCCAGCGAGTTCCGCATATGCCGCTAAGGCGTCCGTATTGCTTATTTCCCGGTACATGCTGACCCAATAACCTTTTGCCATTATTTACTCCAATTTCTTTGTTTGACGCCGATCATTTTATTATTAAGCGTCCATTGTACAACGTGGCTGAATTATTTTAGTTTCGCAATTACAGAGTACACCACTGAGGGCTGCTATATTGGCATCACAATAGAATTAGGGATCATGGTGGTGTCATAGATGCAGATACGTTCGCGAAATTTTAGACCCACATGTTCCCTGACGATAGTGTCGCGGTATTGCCCAGTGCAAAGAATATGAGTGTCCTTGCCGGACAATGTTTCGAATATGACAAAGTTGGATCGTGCCTTGATAGTCTCGCCTTCCTCGTTAAGCCGCACCTGGCTAATCATGTGACGCCAAGTGCGCGGCCCAAAAACATTAAGTTCTGAAAATGCATCGCATCGATCCTTGACCATCCCTGGACTGTCACACAAGAGTAATGCAAGTGGCAGTCCGGCATCGTCATTTTCCTTGGATACGATTTTGTATAAACATGGGTCGCCGAAAAAATCAGGCCATCGTGAAATTTCTCCATCATCTATTGCTGTGGAGTAATCGATAAGGAAATCCTCAATTTCCTGCCGGTGTTTGGTGCTAAGGGGCATTGCCTTATCGTTTATAAACCCATCACGTTTCGGTAACCTTGATAAAAAGCACGTAGCGCGACTTCGGTTACCATGTGATCGGCATCATCAGTGTTGCGTCCGCCAAGCTCGACCACCCCTTCTGAGTTGGGGTGGGGTAGAATGCCATCCTGAGTTCGTTCGATGATCTGACCATCATCCATGGAAACTAGCCCCGCAGGCCCCATTAAGTTGGCCTGACGCAATCGTCGCGCGGTCATTTCTTCGTCGTCGGTTTCGTAACCGAAGAATGACCAATGCAGCTCAAACGCGTTAGGGCCCTTTGGCACGATTTGGCGTGTCGCCAGAGTGTTTGATTGTTGCTGCAGGATGAGGTTAGGCCAAATAGTTTGCATTACGACTGTGTGGTTGCCGGGAAACTCTTGCACTGTATCCAAAAGCCGTGGATCGGCTAATTCCATTTCACCATGGAAAGACTTCATTTGGGCGGTACCCTCATTGAGTTCCTGTTCGCCTCGGATAGAGCTCAATGCAGTGTGCAGACCTGTTGAGTCCATTTCAATTTTTGATTCGTTATCGACGCGAAACAGACCAAAGGTCACAAAAAACACGTGCAAGAGGCTTGCGTGATGGGTGTCTTTAATGTTTTCCAGCATTAGCTTCCAATTCCCGCCAATGCGCTGACGCGAATAACCCAACAGTTGTAATCCGCGCCCGTCGAAAATTCGGTCGTAATAGTTAAGGATGGGAGCACCCAAATAAGTTGCCAAGTCGGGTGTCTCTGCCGACATAGTCGCGAAAATCCCCCCGTTACGCACCTCTATTTGGACTGTATCCAGACCATGCTCGGCTAACACAAAGTCTCCCGGCATACCGCCATAGCCCTTGACACCACGTTGGAATGGTATGCCAAGCAGCGTGCCGTTTAAATCGTAAGTCCACTGATGATAAGGGCACATTAACTCATCGACAGAACCCTTATCTTGTAGACAGAGCTCGACGCCCCGGTGAGCACAACGGTTTATTAACCCGTTGACGCTACCTTTGCTATCGCGGACAAGAATAATTGATTGTTCGCCTATATAGGTTCGTTTGTAGTCTCCGGTTTCCGGAATTTCACATTCGAGGCCCACATAGCTCCAGTTAGGTCCACGAAAGATACATTCGAGCTCACGCGCGTAGATGTCTGGATCAGTATAAATCCAGTAGGGAACGCGGTCATAGCCTGCTGGCCAAACTCGTTGCCCGATCTCCATCAATGATTTTCCAGTGCAAATCGGGTCTGCTCTTCGAGAGCGTATAACGGGCGATCATCTATCGCTTTGCGGCGGACTTGTCCCAGGTACCTCTTGCATTCAACTAACACCTTGGGGTCGCGCTGGTGGAGTAATTTCACATATTCAAC
>CAYZMI010000069.1:8631-10466 GCA_964479475.1 uncultured Rhodospirillaceae bacterium
AATCCGAAAGCGCGGCCCTTGATTTCAGTAATGACAATGCCTGGGAAAGCGGCGAAACCCGCATTTAATCGCGCTATTTCGCCGAACGCGGCGCGTGGCCCGCCGGAATGTTTGGGCTCTGAGCGATCGCGGCCTAGCGAGAAATCCTCACCCTCCGCGCCTATAACCAAAATGTCACAATTAAGACCTTCTTCTTCGAAGATTTTAGCAGTCTGAGTAAGCATCTCTGAAGTAAAGGCATTGCCCATCTCGGCGCGTTTGATGGTAAGGCGACCCACCCCATCCTCTTGTTCGAATTCAATCACGACACACCTTTGTTGTGTTTCCTTCAAAATTATAGGTGTTAGCGCTAGTCAAGCTATCACCACTCTCTCGTCGTCAGAAATCTTTAACGCTCAAATAACAACTAAATTTTTAAACAAATTTTATGAAATAGTCTTAAATATTACATAACCCCTGAAATAAACCATCTTTAGATCAACATCATTGTTTTAGAATTGAATCCCAACACTTAATATTGTTGGTAATTGTTTAAGTTTGCCGGGTGTATAATTTATTATCGATTTGAATTTCTTGGCGAGCAAATTTTTTAGGTGTTAGTTGGCTCATGGTTCCCGGCTAGGCGAAGCATCGCACGGCTGAGCAATTCCGTTGTTGTTTAATTAATTAGGGGAGGAGTCAGCTGGAATCTGGCGCAAGAGTAAAAACATCAATGCGATGACTAAGATGAACAGTAGCGCTGCGCTTAGACCAAGCGACAAGTGAATACCAATTAAGCTACCACCAAATCCTACGGTCATGCCGCTAAACGAGCGCAAGCCCAAATCGGCCATGTTGAATAGTCCAATTACGCGGCCCCGAATATTTGGCGGCGCGTTTATTTGGACTAGCGAGCGTGACATGGAGCTGAAAGCAAGATTCAAAAATCCTGCCATGAATAAAAGGAAAAAGGCGAGTAGATAGCTTTTGCTTGCGGCAAAACCGGCCATTGCAACGCACCATAGTAACACCATTATGAACACGGATTTGGGCCGGGCAGCCAAAAACCCGCCGGTCTCTAAAACTACACCGGCGGTGACCGCGCCTACTGCGTTAGCAGCGAACAGAAGACTGTAAAATAAACCCGCATCCCCATGGCCAAGTGCTTGTGAAAAGGCCGGCATCTGTCCCTGATAAGCATTGCCGACGAGAAATGAGGAGACACCCGCAATTGCTACCATTGCCAGAATTACCGGCTGGTCAGAAATGGAACGGATCGTTGCCAGGATATCCGAAAATCCGCCAAGCTTGGCCTGATTTGGTCGCTCCTCTTTCCGGAAGGCTGGGCCGTAGGGCGCCTTCCACAACCATATGGTTACAGGCAGGTAAATTAAAATATTGATGAATAGGCCCCAAATCGGTCCCACCCATATCATTAGTCCACCACCCACTGCTGGCCCTAATAATAATCCCAGTGTTCGGGTAGTGGCCATGGTACGAATGGCGCTCTGCAATTGCCCACCACCGACGATGTCATGCACCAGCAATTGTCCCGCGGGCGCCCAAAGAACACCTGCAATGCCATGAATAGTCAGTAATACCGCGGCGTGCCACATTTCCAGCGAATCGGTCAGGAATAAAATCCCCCAGCCGAATGACGCCAGCATAAACAGGAACATGCCCCATTGGATCACGCGGCGAGGGTCGTACCGATCGGCCAATGCGCCGGCCCATACAGAAAACAGTAGAAACGGCAGCCAATGGGAGAGGATGGCGAAGCCTCCCAGCATGGGCGATTTAAATTTTTCGTAAATCATCCAATAGCTGATTACGTGCTCGACGCTGTCTGCCATCAT
>CAYZMI010000069.1:10566-12140 GCA_964479475.1 uncultured Rhodospirillaceae bacterium
ATTTTTCGTAAATCATCCAATAGCTGATTACGTGCTCGACGCTGTCTGCCATCATAGCAAGCGCAGCCCCAATTAAGTACGCGCGGGCGCCCGGATGGCGCATTGCGCCAAAAGATTGAGGCTTTTCGTTGGCCGTTTGGTCGGGTTGTTCGATATCCGCCATGAATGGAAAACGCTTAAAGTCTGAGAAAGGTATTTTCAGTGAGTTATCATATCATGTCGGTAAGAGTGCGACGAGGCTTGGTGGCCGCTTGGAGATGGCCTCAAAATAAAGATGCGTTGAACGGACGTAATTTTTATTGGGTTCCTGGAACCGGGATATCCAGTTCTGTCCCCCGGCCATCTTCCTTTGCGCGATCAAAGACAATTTTAGCCAACGCCATATCCGCTGCAGCAGTACCGTTGTTGTTGAAGTGAAAAGTGATTTGTTCGTCGCTGATACGGCCAGGTTGAGTGCCAGCGAGTACTGACCCTAACGAATGAATGTCGTCGTCCGTAATTATACCTTGTTCTAATGGGCTATAGAGACCAGCCTGTTTTTCCATTCGCACCGATTCCAGATGATTGACCGCGATAACATCCGCACGTTTCGCGGTTTCGTCGTCGTTTTCGCGCCGTCCGCTCTTGAGCCAGCCACCCTCAACAAGTGCGCTGTTAGAACCTACTACAGTGACAACGTGTTGACCCGGCTCAAGCCATTCACCATTAAAGGTGGGAACGTTGGAATCGGTGGCTGAGATAACCACATCCGAATTTCGAACGGCTTCCTCGGCGGTTTCGACTGGCACGACCTCCTTGTTGATGATCGCGGCCATCTTGTCACAAAATGCTATGCGGTTTTCGGGATTTCGACTGAAAACCTTAACAATTTTGATATCACGCACCGCATTAATCGCCATGATTTTATTGACCGCTTGCCCGCCTGAACCTAATAGCCCAAACACTCTAGCATCCGGGCGAGATAGAGCCTTCACGCCTACACCGGTGGTTGCCCCGGTGCGGAAAGCCATGATGCTTGTAAAGCCGGTGCGGTTGTCGAATATCTCACCCATCAAAATACCGTCGAGCTTAGCGGTTTCGGAATTCCACAACAGACAGACCGGGTGTTCGCGATAGGGGTAAGATTGGTTTTCTCCCTCATGCGTCACCATTTCTGCTCTGGTGAGCGAGCCGATGACACCGAGACCTGGAATGCCACCTGGGAAGTTAGATACCCGAACGCCATCAGGCGAATGAACACGGCGGCGGGGAGCATTGCCGATTGGAAACTCATCAGCTTCTCGGTAGCCTTGTTCGATGGCCGCTACTGCTTCTTCCATTGTAATTAGACCCTTGATCTCGTCTGGACCAAGAAACAGGATTGCGTTGCGGTTTCTGCGATCATTTCCAATCATGAATACCCCCTGCTCAGGATTTTTCTTTAATTTTCGATGTCAACTTAAGGATGTGGTCATATAGTGGCAAGATTAACGAAATTTATCGCCCAAAATTTAAACGTCCTCCTAAAATGCGGGTGGTATTTCAAGTGCTTTGTACCTGCTGTTCATTTGCGTATACTTAACCAGATATGAAAA
>CAYZMI010000070.1:0-9182 GCA_964479475.1 uncultured Rhodospirillaceae bacterium
ATCAGACCCGCGCATCTTGGATTGCCCGCCAAATCTTTTCCGGTGTCGCCGGCATGTCGAGTGTCTCAATTCCAAGGGGTGATAACGCATCAACTACAGAATTCATGATAGCCGCAAGCGCGCCCACATTGCCCGCTTCGCCTGCGCCTTTTGCACCGACTGGGTTGGTTTGGGTAGGCACAGGATTGTTTGAGAGATCAAAACTGCAAACGTCCCCAGCGCGCGGTATGCCATAATCAAGAAAAGACCCCGTAAGCAGCTGTCCACCCTGGTCATAGAGGATGTGTTCACTAAAAGCCTGACCTATCCCCTGTCCGATCCCTCCGTGAATCTGGCCTTCCAAGGTCAGCTCGTTAATTACGGTGCCAACATCATCAGTGACCGAATATTTCAAAATCTCGGAGTTACCGGTGTCCGGATCTATCTCAATCTCAACAACATGACATCCGTTAGGGAAAGTCGGCGCATCGGGCACAAACGTATCTGTTGCAAAGAGGCCGATCTCCATTCCAGCTGGTAACTCATCGCTGCGATAGGCCGCGCGAGCAACATTCTGAATTCCAATCTTTCTGTCTGTACCGACTACTCGAAAAGTACCGTCTGAAAATTCCACATCAGAAACAGCCGTCTCCAGCGCGTGAGCTGCTATTTGTGTCGCCTTTTCGAGGATCTTTTTAACGGCACGCATTGTTGCGGACCCACCGAGAATAGCCGTGCGGGAGGCATAAGAACCACCACCGAATGGCAATGCATCCGTATCCCCATAGGATACCCGAATTTCCTCCGTATCAATTCCAAGCGCGTCAGACAAAATGATTTTATACATTGTGTCATGTCCTTGGCCTTGATCGACTGAGCCAGCGGATAGGGTCACCGTACCCGATTGATCAAACTGAACACTGACGGTCTCACCGAACATCTGAGCAGTTTGTTCGATAAAATTGGCTATACCGATCCCTCGTAGCTTGCCATCAGCGCGGGCGGCGGCGCGGCGAGTTTCGAAATTTTTATAATCGGCCATATTTAACGTGGTCTCCATGTTCTCACCGAATTCGCCACAATCCAGCGTGTAAACCAGGCCTGTCTTAAATGGCATGTCTTGGGGTGCAACCATATTGCGACGCCGAATCTCAGCGCGATCAAGGTTCATTTCCCTTGCTGCATTATCAATTAGCCTTTCGATCACGTAAGCCGCTTCTGGGCGACCGCTTCCGCGGAACGGACCATTGGGGCTTGTATTGGTGAAGACCGCCGACGTTTCTGCATATATCAAAGGTGTCTTGTAAGTCGCAGCCAACCCACCGAGGTGGGCAACTGGCGAAATTGTACCAAAGGGGTCAAGCCAGGCACCAATATTACAAATATTACTGACCTTAATTGCCAAAAATTCGCCATCCTCACCTAATGCCAGTTCAGCTTCTGTTACCTGATCGCGGTCGTGATAATCGGTAGCGTGCCCATCGCTACGTTCACAGACCCAGCGCACCGGACGGCCAAGTTTTTTGGCTGCCCATAAGCATGCGTGATTTTCGGGTGCATGACCTTGTTTCATTCCGAAACTGCCACCGACATCGGGGGAGACAATTTTTACAGAAGTTTCGCTCACACCAAATACATCCGCTGCTAATGTCTTACGGATCATGTGTGGTAGCTGCGTTGCACAGTATAGAATATAACGACCGAACCGTGCATCGTAATCACCGATACAATTGCGCGGTTCCATGGTGTTAGCTGTAATGCGGTTAATTTTCGTTTGAAATCGCGTCACATGTGCAGCGGAAGCGATGACTACCTCGACTGCTGCCTTGTCGCCAGACTGATGGTAATAACTTTCATTGCTAGGGCAATCGGAATGCAAGATGGCAGCGCCCTTAATTCGGGCCTTGTTGCCATCGGTGATTACCGGCAACGGTTCGTACTGAACAATTATTTTTTCCGCCGCATCTTTACCCTGATTAACCGTTTCTGCGATTACCATAGCAACGATATCCCCAACCACGCGGACTATATGCGGCTCAATTGCATATCGGATAGGGCAGAATTGCCGGGAGCCGTCCCGACTGGTCCGAGCAATTTCTATGGAATGCTGCCCATGGCCATCAGCCACCCACTCAACACCAGTATAAATAGCAATAACGCCCGGCATTTCACGTGCTGCAAAGGTATCGATACCGAGAATACGGGCGTGGGCGTGGGGTGAACGTAACATATAGGCATGGCACTCTCCCAAGAGCCTAATGTCATCGACATATTGACCGCGCCCCTGCAATAGACGTGGATCCTCTGTGCGCGGCACCGCCTGACCTACAGAAAATTTACCCACCTGCCCCCCTCCTCTTATACTGGATCTTGTTATTTAAATATTTAGCCAAAGGACCAACGACGATTAAGGTCGCTTCATTGTTGTTCAAATTGTGGCAAGCAATTCACGCACCTTTGGCCAACTTTTTTTACCATTGAATAAAAGCGACTCAGCGAGCGTATCGGGCACCCATGAATACAAAGCAGGTTCGAAACTGTCGCGTGAACGCACCCGGTCGAACCAATCAGAAACGTTGGCGTAACGCTGCCAAAAGCCATCCATATTCAACATAGACAAGCGATTTAAATAAGGTGTCAGCGCCACGTCAGCTAGTGAATAGGTGGCGCCTGCCATCCACGGGCGGGTAGATAGAACCGTTTCCATATCTTGCAGGGTCTTTTCGAATTCGGTTACAGCTTCCTTTGCCGTGGGGGCTTCCATACCCATCTCAATCCATTCACGTTTTCGTTGACGTTTTACTGGATCACGGGTTTCACTGATGATGGCTTCCACCTCTTTTGTCGAATTATTATCTAGAATTGTATGCCGGTGAGAAGCCGCGTACGTAAGAACACTTGTCATGGGGTGAAGCCGCTCATCCACCCGCTTTGTCCAAATTCGCATTTGTGCGAGCTCGTAAGGGGAATCGGGCCGTAATAGTTGGTTGGGGAAAATATCATCAAGATATTCGCAGATCACTGTAGATTCTATGATCGGCAGGTCTTCATGCACGAGCGTCGGTACAACCGCGTTAGGATTTAGTGCCAAGTATGCCGGATCGAACTGCTCACCTTTCAGGACATCGATATATTTGCTCTCCCACTGCAAATTCTTTTCGGACAAAACGAGACGCACTTTTGCGGCGCAAACAGACGAACCTTGGTGATACAGTGTTAGCATTGTTATCCAATTCCCACCGTTTAAAAGGAATATGTTGGTAAGCGTTTATTTGTAACTTCTCCGCCAAACAGAACAATAACCAAATATCCGGTGCCCAAGCACCTCATTTTGATACATCCAAATTGACCAGGTTGTAACATAATTTCAACTCTCACATTATCAGCAAATCGCGTGAGTCATTGACTCGAACGATGAGACAATGCGTGCTAGCGTTTGTGTTTTAATCCCGATTTTATCGGACCACCAGGTTTATAAAATTGCGCAGAGAGGTATCTATGTTTCCAAAAGACATTTGGTATTGCGTTGCCCGCAGATCGGAAATTTCGACGCAGCCTTTTGAACGCATAATTTGTAATGAGCCCATCGTCTTTTACCGAACCGTCCAGTCGGGAGAACTTGTCGCTTTGGAAAACCGATGCCCACATCGCCAGGCGCCACTTTCTATGGGCAAGGTAGTCGGTAATGAAATAATGTGCATTTACCACGGCTGGCGAATGGCCACAGACGGCCATTGCAGTCATGTGCCCCACCAAGACAAACCGTCGCCCAACGCCCAGGTAAAAAGCTATCCCATCTCGGAGCAAGCCGGTTTCGTTTGGATTTGGATGGGGAACGAAATAGACGCCGATCCCAAGCTTATTCCATATATGCCATGGCTAGAAGCGGATGACCGCGCGGCTGTTTTGTCCAGATTTTTTGTTCAGGCCAATTATCAGCTTATGGCCGACAATCTATTGGATGTATCACATTCGGATTTTCTTCACGCCACGACTTTTGGCTCGCAGGCAGGTGACAAAGGCAACACCGAAGAAATCCAACAGGAAATGGAAACGTGGAGTGATGCCAATTCTGTCTATAGTGTACGCTCACTCCATAATGTCATGTTGAGCCCCATGGCGGCAGCCTGGGGTGGCTTTACCCAGCGGGTAAATCGCATATCTCGGCAAAAGTGGTCCCCGCCCAATACGATCAATATCGAAGTAACAGTGGAGAACAACGAAAATAAAATAATTTTCAACCACGATCACATCATGACACCGGAGACCGAAACCAGTTGCCATTACCTATTTGCCTTCACCCGCGATTTCGCGCTGAAAAACGGTTACCCAAGCAACGGGGATGTTCGCCGAGAACAGGAAACTGTGATTAGCGCGGAGGATATCCCCATGGTCGAAGCACAACAGCGAAATAAAATTCGATTTGATGATCCGTTAGATATACCTGGCCGGGCAGATAAGTTTCTGATCGCTGTGCATAAACGCATTGAGGAACTAAGCGCTGGTTAGTGTATTGAAAAGAACAACTCGCTGGTCATGTCAATTCTAAACTCTAAGTAGCGCTGTAAGTTGAAAATCTCTCGTTCGCTTCCTTAAAGAGACGCATATTCTTTTGAACATCGTAGGGACGCTCAGTTAGTACTTCAGGGTCCCACTCGCTACGTGGTTCGTTGAAAAAATCTCCTCCATAAATATGGATGGCCCCAGTCAATTTTTCGATTGGATTGGTAACAGAATGGATAATGTCCTTGCCCAACGGCTGGACATCTTTAACTGTAAGCGCATTGGCGCCAGCGGCTTCTATCAAGTTGCCCTCACGGCGCCAAAAGATATTATCCTCGCGACCCGTATAAACTCCAATCACCGCCCACATATTGTGGTTGTGGGGCATAAGTGTCATGAGAGGTGCCCAGACGACATTGAGAATGGTTAGTTCCTCACTGTGATAAACCTTTAAAAACCCGGCTTCCTCAGGGTCTCCCAATTCCTTCAAAATTTCGACGGGTGCCGAGATCGCGCGCTCGACAATTTCTTTAACAGCCAGATGACTACCATCCTCTTCTAAGGCTGTTCTGCAATCAGCTACAAATGTGTCCCTATTGAACATGGGTTGTCATCTACTGATCATCCTATGCCGCCCGGCTAAGTGCATATAAGGCCATAGGATTGTGCGTTAGGATCCTTTCCTTTGATCTTTCGCTAATATCATTTCGTGCCCGAAGCATGCTAATCGCGTTGAGATCTGAAGACGTGTCGTTATGGCCGTAATCGGTCCCGATCAGCAGACAATTTTCACCGGCATATTTAAGGATCCACGGCAGGTCCTCATCGCTTTGACAGGTCACGTATATATTATTTGAGCCAAACAAATCTTCCGGTAATTCACGACCGTCCCGCTCGGACCGCCGCGTTGCCTCCCGGTGAATCCAAGGGATCCATTGCGCTGACGCCTCAATGATCCCCCACCGTAATTTAGGAAACATCACCGAAATGTCGCTTAATACCAAATACATACACGCGGTCACAGTCGGTGCACGAAATATTCCAAATCCAGCGGCTGGATGCGACCCCGGGACTGACCCGTAAAGGTCCACACTTGCGGAATTACCGTTAGCAATATGAATTGCCATAGCAAGATCAAGATTTTGTGCTTCTTCCATCAACGGGTAAAAATAAGGATCGGTGATTAGAAGCTCTCCTTCAACAGGCCGCATACATACAGCCACTGCGCCATTTTCTTTAGCTGCGCGCATCTGAACCTTAGCCTCATCCAGTAACCTGGTGGGCGCCATGCAGGACCACGGCAATCTACCATTGCTTTTCTTCCAGGTTTCAGCGAGCCAATTGTTCCATGAACGCGTCAGTGCGGCTTCGGCATCTGGATCCTCAGTCATGTCATACAAAAACAGCGTGTTGTGAAGAACTTGGATATCAATGTTGAGAGAATCCATGTGGTTGAGCCGCGCATCGACATTTTCTAACAAACGCGCTTCGCGCGGCGTACCAATTTGACGATCAGACGCTTGAGCACGTTCATCGAGGTCATCCCCCCCTTCGACGGAAAGTGCCGGAGGCCCCCGCCGACCGTCAACCTCCCAATATTGAAAACCCGTGTTGTCTGGATCGTTTACTACTCTAGGTCGATACTTAGCTTCTGAAGGTTCAAGAAAATCCCATGTATGTTCGTTTTCTATAACGTGGGCGTCTGAATCAATAACAAGATTTGTCTCATTGGCCATTTTCCGCTCCTCCCAATTTAGTATAATCCCGCGATTAACTCTAACGCCTGACAATTGCACATCAGACGGTGTCACGCACCGGGACGGCGGTCAAGCAGGCACTAGACTAATGTTCGGAGGTTCAAAATACGTGCGCCAGGATATCGAACAATTCCTATACCACGAAGCACGTCTCCTCGACGAACGGCGCTTTGAAGATTGGATGAATTTATTTGCGGAGGAAGGCTATTACTGGGTGCCCGCGTCCCCCGATCAGGACGATCCATACGCCGCCGTATCAATCTTTTTTGACGACCGTGCCATGATGAAGACCCGTTTGTCACGGCTGGATCATCAAAAAATTCACTCACAGAAACCGGCGAGCCGCACCTGTCATTTCGTCTCCAACATTGAGATTACAGAAGGCAATGAGGAACCAAACACAATGTTAATTCACTCGAACCTTCTGGTGATGGAATTTCGACTCGACAAACAAACTAGCTATGGTGGGCGCTGCCGCCATCTGCTTCGTGCAAAAGATATTGGTGGATACGAAATTGTGTGGAAACGCGTTGATCTAATTAACTGCGACGGAGTTTTCGAGACGCTTTCTGTGCCCTTTTAGGTAATTTTTCTGTTTGCGGCGCCAAGACTTTTACCGCGCCTTTTTAGCTGCAATCCAAGTACAACGCATAGGATCAGTATTGCAATCGGATACGCCCATTCCTTGGCCGGACGTCCAGTCTGTTCTATATCCACCGCCGTCACGATATCGCCAAAATCCACCTTGGCTTTTGCTGCGGGCCCGGTGATTCCAAAGCTAGAGACCACGTAGCGCCCACCTTCTTTGCTCAACTTCAGGTCAAATGAATTTTGCCCCGTTTCCCCCCCAGGTGCGTTAAGCACAAAGAGGCGAAAGCGGTCTCCATATTCGGTCTCACGCGTCGCATGAAGCCGAATTTTCAGACCTTTTTCTGCACTGATTTGATTAGAGATAAACTTATCTACACCGACCGGCGCGTAGTCCGGATAAAACTGATTCAAAACAAAATCGGGACGGAATAGCGCGATCATTACCACTAGTAACACTATACGTTCGACCAGGTTGACCCGGACAAACAACCACCCTTGGGTTGCTGATGTAAAGCACAAAACGGCGATTAGTGAAACGCCGAAAACCATAATACCGTGCCACAAGCTAGTAACACCAATAAGGAGGAGCTCATGGTTGAAGATGAAGACAAAAGGCAATATGGCCGTTCGAATATCATATAGAAAAGACTGCACGCCAGTCTTAAGTGGATCCGCCCGTGAAATTGCAGACGCTGCAAATGCGGCAAGACAAACTGGAGGCGTTGAATCTGCCATTAATCCAAAATAAAATACGAAAAGATGCACCGCAATCAGTGGCATAACCAAACCAGCTGCCCCGCCAAGCTCGACCAGTACGCCAGCAAGCAGTGAGGCAACCACTATATAGTTGGCCGTAGTCGGTAGACCCATACCAAGGATCAAACTCAGTAAAGCAGTCAATATCAACAGGGCGAATATATTGCCGCCCGATATAGTTTCAACCACACCCACCATTGCGTTGTTCAGACCGGTGGATGACACGGAACCCACAATGATACCGGCTGTAGCCACAGCGACGGCGATCCCAACCATATTACGGGCCCCATTCACTAACCCAAGATAGATATCTACGAAGGCCTCCCTAACGCCCGCGATGCCCCCACCATCCTGTTTCTGACGCAAGACTGTCAGCACCACAATTATCAACACCGCAACACCTAGACCAATCTGAATTGCAGGCTGCGGCTTGATTTCGGCAGCGAACCGGAACAGCACATAGGCGCCAACCGGGACCAAATACAGTCCCCCCATAGTTATACGATTCAGCCCCCGGGGAGCGCACTTAGTCCCAATCATGATCAGGAACATAGCTATAATGGTATAGAAAACAGCACTGCTCGCAGTCCAACGTTCAACCATAAGCAGAAATACTAGGAGCGCGATGGGTACGATAAAATGTACACCGGAAATAAACACCGCAGACAATACCTGGATTTTCTCCTTGGGCAGACCAGTGAGCCCGAGCTTGAGCGCTTCCAGATGCGAGATATGGAGGAGACCGATATAACTTATTATTGCCGGAATAAAGGCTGCAACCACCACATCGAAATAAGAAATTCCAATCAATTCGGCAATGATAAATGCTGCTGCCCCCATGATAGGTGGCATGATCTGACCGTTTGTCGACGCCGCCACTTCGATTGCGCCAGCCTTAACGGCAGTTAGCCCGGTTTCGCGCATCACGGGAATGGTGAATACGCCGGTAGTCACCACATTGGCTATTGAGGACCCGGAAATGAGCCCTGTCATTCCTGATGCCAGGATTGCGGCCTTCGCGGGTCCACCTCGATACTTTCCGACCATGGCAAAGGCGAGATCTAAAAAATATTTCCCAGCCCCAGCGCGATCCAAAAGCGCACCAAAAAGCACGAACAAAAAGACGAAGCTCACCGACACGTCGATTGGAATGCCAAATATTGCCTCCTGCCCCATCCACTGATAACCGATCAGTCGATCCAGAGACATACCGCGGTGAGAAATAATATCGGGCATGACTTGGCCGAAGACGGAATAAATTAAAAATACGGCTGCCACGATTACCAAAGGGATACCTATGGCGCGCCGAGTGGCCTCGAGCAATACCAGGATTCCACCCCCCCCTATAACCGCTTCGATGGGCAACTGAAATCCAAATGCCTCGATGACCAGCAACGAGCCCAGACGGTTGGTGATACCTTCCTGAGCAATAAAGACCCAAAGTGCCGCGAACATTCCAAACAAGGCGAATGCGACATCAAGAATCGAAATAGACTTGTTGGCCATCGATTTGGCTACTGGGAACATAAGGAAGGTCAATAGGAGACCAAAGGCCAGATGCACACCGCGTGCCGGGACGCCGTCAACGATACCAAA
>CAYZMI010000070.1:9282-11423 GCA_964479475.1 uncultured Rhodospirillaceae bacterium
AGGGCACCGGCTTCGTTAATTAGGCTTATTTCCAGCCTTTTTCTTTATAATACTTCATCGCACCAGGATGAATTGGCGCGGAAATCGCGTCTGAAATCATCTGCTTGGGGTCCAGATTTGCGAACGCCGGGTGGAGCTTTCGGAAATCATTAATATTCTCGAACACCGCGCGAGTCACTTCGTATACAACGTTTGATGGTGTATCAGAAGAGGTTACGAAGGTTGCTTTAACACCCCACGTGGTGACATCACTGCTGGTCGTCTTGTAGGTCCCTTTTGGGATTGTTGCCCAAGCATAGTAGGGCTTGCTGGAGACGACATTCATCTTGGCAATGTTGTTATTGAAATTAACGATCCGCGCACCGCAACCGTCAGTGGCCATGGAAACGCCCGCATTTGGCACACCAACAGTGTAGACATAGGCATCAATCTTACCATCGCACAACGCTTTTGACTGCTCCGACGAAGTCAACTCAGTGGCCAACTTAAAGGATTTTTTGGTCCATCCGGCCTGCTTCATCAAAAGCTCCATGGTGCCACGTTGACCGGAACCGGGGTTGCCAATATTAACCTTCTTACCTTTCAAACCACTCCAGCCATTGATACCGGAATTTTTGCCCACGATAATCTGGAGCGGTTCCGGGTGGACCGAAAACACTGCGCGCAGCTTTTTAAAGGCTTTGCCTTTCCAGGGCCCGGCGGAGCCATTAACTGCATGATACTGCCAATCGGATTGTGCAACGCCAAAGTCAAGTTCACCGTCACGAATTTGTCCAATATTGTAGTTGGATCCACCAGTGGACGGCGCCGAGCACCGAATTCCGTGCTTGCGTCCTTTTTTTCGCCCTTCCGCTGCGGTTTTGTGAACCAATCGGCAAATTGCATTCCCAGTGGCAAAATAGACGCCGGTGGGTCCGCCTGTACCAATTGCAATGAATGTCTTCTTCGCCGCCTCAGCTGAGCCTGAGATGCCTATCGCGAGGACGACCGCTGCAACACTAGTAAGTATTCGTTTCATATTCATCTCCCCTGCTTAATGTTCTAAATGGCTTTGGTCCGCATAAATTAGCGAACTGGAATCTGCAAACGATTCATAACTCAACATGTCCTGAGCATGCCTATCAACATGTAGTTCTGTCAATAAGCACGCCTTCACGTCTCGAGGTAACATAGTGCTTCAATTGAACATATGCCATTTGGGGTCTGCCGAAAATGCCCACTCTAAATTAGTATTTCGTCCTTAATTGCGACAGCCACAACACCATTACCAAATCAATTCATTTTAGGTTACGCCACAAAGCACGAGCACCGTCGATACCTATTAAGACCAAAAATAGAGAGAGACACACTAGAAAAAGTGCGGTTATTTCGCGCCAACCGACAGTTTCGCCCAATAATAACCCCGAGGAGAATACACCTACAACGGGTACGAATAGTGTACTTAGGGAGGCAATCGCCGTGGGTGTGGTTTCCAAAATTCGAAACCAAATCCATTGACCGAATCCAACTGCGATAACTGAGCAATAGATAAATCCGATCCAGGCTGGCGTAGTCAGAACCGTAAAATCCGTGGTCTCCCCAATAAAAATGTTTACAACACACACCGGAACGAAACCAATTGTCAATTGCCATGCAGCCAACTCAATGGATCCGATGGACCATTCAGTTGCCTTCATAAGCAAAGTGCCACAAGCCCAAACAATAGCGGCACTCACCATCAATATACTGCCAACGGGCGCGCGCCCTACTTTTTGCATATCGGCACCTATCAACAATAGTAGTGCGCCCACACCAAGCGCCAAAGCGAAAGCGCGTGCGAGTGTAATCTTCTCTTTAAGTATCAGTGCACCCAACAACACCGACCAAAGGGGAAAGGTGAATGTCAGTATCGTACCGCGACCTGCCTCCATTTGAATAAGGCCGTAAGCGGTAAACATATGATACGCGGTCACGTTGAGAAGCGAGACCATAATCAATGGGAAAATTTCTCTTACCGGGACCCTCAGGCTGGTCCCACGCACCAGACAAATGGCTATTAAAGTGGATGCACCGCCCGCCAAACAAACGGTGCGGAACATCCACGGCGAAATTTCAAGCACCGACACACGAATAGCAGGCCAATTAGAGCCCCAGATGAGACC
>CAYZMI010000071.1:0-10668 GCA_964479475.1 uncultured Rhodospirillaceae bacterium
GCAACAGTAGACAATCTTTCGTCCCAAAATCCGATTTCGATATCCATACGCTCAATCAAATTTTTGGCAAATTGCTGCACTGATTGGCAGCGAGGGCCTTCGGAACCGTCCATATTGATAGGCCAACCTAGAACAAGCCCGCAAATGTCGTGCTCTGCTATTAAGGATGCTAGTTTGTTAGCATCTTCCGTGAATTTGGCCCGGCGCAATGTTGTTAAAGGGGTTGCGATCAAGCACATAACGTCAGACAGGGCGACCCCAATAGTTTTTTCACCAAGATCGAGCCCAAGAAGTGGTTTTCCCGGTACGATGTGATCGGTCATGTCGGCAAGCTTGCGGATGGTCATGGCGAATGATACCTTCCGCGCGCCGTTGGCGGAAAGTTTTGGCTTTCGGCGGTAACGCGCATTTCAGAACAACGTTATCAGATATCGTGACTTAAGCTATGTCAGTCGATAAATCCACAGTCGTTCGTATTGCCGGCCTGGCCCGCATCAGTGTTCCCGAAGAAGATCTTGATGAATTAGCGGCCGAATTATCCAACATTTTGGGTTGGGTCGAGCAACTTAACGAAGTCGATACAGAAGATGTTATGCCCATGACTTCGGTTACGGAGGGTGTAGTATTGCGCGCGCGTGACGACACGGTCACTGATGGCAATTATCGTGAATATCTTCTCAAAAATGCTCCTGAGGAACGAGATGGGTTTTTTGTCGTTCCCAAGGTCATAGAGTAGGTCGGGTCCATGTCCGAGTTTACCGATTTGACCGTTGCTGAAGCGTTACAGAGACTTGCTAATAAGGAAATTTCATCAAGGGAACTAACTGAAGCGCATATTGCTGCAGTTGAAGCGGCGCGGGATCTAAACGCATTCATTTTAGAGACGCCGGAGCGGGCGCTCGAGGACGCCGACGCGTCTGATGCGCGTCGAGCGAAAGGTGAGGCCGCTGCGTTCGATGGCATTCCAGTTGCTATCAAAGACCTATTTTGTACCGAAGGAGTGAGGACCACAGCTGGATCACACATTTTGGACGGGTTTGTACCTACTTACGAATCAACTGTGACAGCAAACCTGCGTCGGCACGGCGCTGTTATGCTTGGCAAGACGAACCTTGACGAGTTTGCAATGGGTTCGTCCAATGAAACAAGTTTTTACGGCCCCGTAACAAATCCATGGCAAAGAAAAAGCGATAATCAGCCATTGGTGCCAGGCGGCTCATCTGGTGGTTCTGCAGCCGCCGTTTCTGCCCGCCTTTGTCTTGCTGCCACTGGAACCGATACTGGCGGTTCAATTCGTCAACCTGCCGCTTTTTGCGGAATTGTGGGCATGAAACCCACCTATGGGCGGTGTTCACGCTGGGGCACTGTGGCGTTTGCATCGTCCTTAGACCAGGCTGGTCCAATGACACGTTCAGTACAGGATGCCGCCATCATGCTCGGTGCTATGGCGGGATTTGATCCCAAAGACTCTACGTCCGCAGATATACCTTTACCAAATTTTTCAGCGTCTTTGGACAAAGGTGTGGCCGGCATGAAGATTGGTATTCCGAAGGAGTACCGCATTGATGGAACTGACCCAGAGATAGAAGCATTATGGGATCAAGGCATTAAATGGCTCGAAGATGCTGGCGCCCACATCGTCGACGTAAGTTTGCCGCGCACCAAATACGCCTTGCCCGCCTACTATATCATTGCACCCGCGGAAGCATCCTCGAATTTGGCGCGATATGACGGCATGCGCTTCGGCCTCCGTATCGAAGGGGATACCCCCGACGAAACATATGAAAACACTCGTCGTGAAGGTTTTGGCGATGAGGTGAGGCGACGCGTGATGATCGGAGCTTATGTACTGTCAGCCGGTTACTACGACGCGTATTACATCAAAGCACAAAAAGTACGGCAATTGATTGCAGCTGAGTTTAATGCTGCGTTCAATAGTGTTGATGCGATATTGACACCGACGGCACCCAGCGCTGCTTTCGCGCACGGCGAGAAATCTGGCGATTTGATTTCCATGTACTTGAATGATGTGCTGACAGTTCCTGCCAGCCTCGCTGGATTGCCCGCGATTTCTGTACCTGCCGGACTTTCATCGGACGGGTTGCCGTTAGGTTTGCATTTGATCACTCGAGCATTCGACGAGGAAACACTATTTAAAGCCGCGGCGGCTCTCGAACGCGTAGCCAATTTTAACACGCAGCCTAACGAACAAGTAGCGTGAGGTCTTGATGCGCTATCATTTTTGGTATGTCCTCATTCACGTTGGCATGGGTCTTGTTGGGTACCAGTATTTTACCTGGACTAACACAGGGGGGATTTATGCAGCGTTGGCTGCAATGTTGGTACAGGCTTACGCTGTTTTTGAAATTCATCGTGCCGCGCGGCCTCGGTTTGCGGCATCTTTGGCAGATGAATCCAGCCACCAAGCCCGCCAGATGATGGAACAAGACTATAAAAAGCGTTTGGGACGGGTATGGTTTACCCGAACGTGTCTTTATGCCTTGTTGACATTAATCAGTGCAATGGCGGTGCGCGGCGGCGGTTAATTATAGAGTTGCGATGGTGTTGATAAAAGGACAGACAGGCGAATGGGAAGTAGTGATCGGACTTGAGGTTCACGCTCAAGTAATTGCCGATGCTAAGCTGTTCTCCGGCGCATCTACAAAATTTGGCGCTGAGCCCAATACACAGGTCTCAATCGTGGATGCCGCCATGCCTGGTATGTTACCGGTGATCAATAAAATATCTATCGAACAGGCGGTACGTACAGGATTGGGAATAAAAGCCACTATCAATCGTTATTCCGTCTTCGACCGTAAAAACTACTTTTATCCCGACCTGCCTCAAGGCTATCAAATTTCACAATACAGTGATCCCATTGTTGGCAAGGGTAACATTACGGTTGATATGGAGGAGGGCCAAAGACGCGTGGTGAATATCACGCGGATTCATTTGGAACAGGATGCCGGCAAGAGTTTGCATGATCAAGATCCCACCAACACCTACGTAGATCTAAATCGGTCAGGTATAACGTTGATGGAAATCGTATCAGAGCCTGACATGCGGTCGGCAGATGAAGCCGCAGCCTATGTAACAAAACTTCGTGCAATTATGCGTTACCTGGGCACTTGTGACGGAAATATGGAGCAAGGAAGTCTTCGTTGCGATGCAAATGTGTCGGTTCGCAAACCAGGAAACGAGTTAGGTATTCGGTGTGAGATTAAAAACCTCAACTCCATACGATTTTTACGCGAGGCAATCGACTACGAGGCTCGCCGCCAGATTGAAATTGTCGAAAACGGTGGAACCATTGCTCAAGAGACAAGGCTTTTCGATTCTGACAAGGGTGTTACGCGCTCCATGAGGTCCAAGGAGGAGGCACATGACTACAGGTATTTTCCTGATCCGGATTTACTACCTCTAACACTCACCGAGGATTACATAGCTCAGATTGGAGATAGCCTCCCTGAACTGCCCGACGACAAGATGGACCGTTTTGTCAAAGAATACGGCTTGTCCCTTTATGATGCAGGTGTGCTGGTTGCCGAACGGGCGACCGCTGAATTTTTTGAGACAGCCGCAAACGGGAGGGATGCGAAGACAGTTGCAAACTGGATCACTAGTGATTTGTTTGGTGTACTTAACAAGCAAGGGCAAAGTATCGAGCAATCCCCGGTTTCTGCTGATCAACTAGGTGGTCTTATCGATTTGATTGCCGACGCTACAATTTCCGGGCGGATTGCCAAGCAGGTATTCGATTTGATGGTTGAAAGCGGAAAAGATGCCGCCTCGATTGTCGAAGAAAAGGGTCTCAAGCAGGTCTCGGATACCGGTGAGATAGAAACAATTATCGATGACATAATTTCCGGGGCAGATAACCAGGTTCAACAGTTTCGATCAGGTAACGAAAAAATCATTGGCTGGTTTGTTGGCCAGGTTATGCAAAAAACCCAGGGTGCTGCCAATCCGAAGGTCGTCAACGAGATTTTGCGTAAAAAATTAAGCTGCTAACCACGCAACAAATTTATAAGAAAACAACTCCAAAATATTTGTAAATACTTGTGGGACTTCCGCCCGCTTGTTACGGCACCTAAATCTACCATCAGTGTTTGGCGGAAAGCACGTTGCCTATTCTGAGACACCTATGCAAACAATTTAATATTACGACTTCTGCGTGCTTGCCCGTTCGCGGAGGGTATTGTAGTAGGTCGCGCTAAAAATTATGGCTGCACCCAAAAGTGTCCATAAATCTGGAACCTCGGCAAACAAGAACAATCCCGCCAACGCGGCGAAAGGTAACCGCAAAAAATCAAATGGTAAAATAAAGCTTGCATCCGCCTGAGCGAATGCACGGTTCATACAGCTTTGTGCGAAAACATTTAGTACTGCGACGGCGATCAAGATAATCCATTGTATTAGTGTCGGTGCCGCCCAGCTAAAGAAACAAGGGATAGCAAATGCTACGGCGGAGAATGCGCTTACATAAAAGACGATAGCGGCTGAAGTCTCCGTTCGCACAAGGATTTTGGTTTGAACGCCTGTGCCCGCATAGGCGAGGGCAGATATCAATACTACCAACGATACTAAATCCACCGCATCGATACCTGGCCGCAAGATTACCAACGCACCAAAAAATCCCACGATGGTAACCACCCAACGGTGTGTATTTAATGTTTCTCCCAGAAAATAAGCAGCCAACAAAATGCCGAACAGCGGCAGCGTAAAATGGAGGGCGACTGCTTCTGCGAGGGGTATTTTTGAAATACCATAGACCCAAGTTACGAGACCGATACTGGTTAGGACACCGCGTCCCATAAGCATTGGAAAGCGCCGAGTATAAAGCGATTGTAAACCTTGGCTGGCTAGCCAGGGAATTAGCAATGCTGCGCTAAAAACACCTCGGATAAACACGATTTGATGTGCCGGAATATCCACCGTTAACATTCGGATGAACACTGTCATTACTGAAAAAAAGATGATCGCAATAGTCATCCAAAGGGCACCTTTTGTCGGTGCTGAGAGTGTAACTGTCATGGTCCGCTGCGATAACGAGGCAACCGGAAACTAACGAATTTGACTGAATCCAATTACATGTTTCCTAGGCACATTTTGTTTAGAGCAGAACCTGCCCAAGGAGATCAAAATTCTCCTTTCCTGTTATGGCATGTCGTCTACAATAAATCGCGTTAAATTTGGAGGGTCTTCTATAACTAGTGGTTTTAAAATGGCGTCGTCAAATATCTCAACCAGGGTAACAGAGATGCAGCAATCCGCGGCGATTGCTGTCGACCAAAAGGTACGTGAGCTAAGGGCTGCCGGTAAAGACATCATCGGCCTTGGCAGCGGGGAGCCGGATTTTGATACACCCGATAACATTAAGCATGCAGCGGTTGACGCAATTTGGGCAGGGAAAACCAAGTATACAGCTGTCGACGGGATTGCGGAACTTAAAGCTGCAATCACCGCTAAATTCCAGCGGGACAACGGGCTGGATTTTGAGTCCTCTCAAATTTCTGTAGGAGCGGGTGGAAAACAAATTATTACTAACGCTTTTGCCGCAACACTGAATCCCGGCGATGAGGTCATAGTACCCGCACCTTACTGGGTCACTTATCCAGATTCTGTCAAGGTTTGGGGCGGTAAGCCGGTCGTAATTCAATGCCCCCAAACTCAAAATTTTAAGGTATTACCCGAACAGTTGGATGCCGCTATTTGTGAGCGAACCAAATGGTTCGTATTGAATTCACCATCTAACCCTAGTGGTGCTACCTATGACACCAATGAATTGACCGAACTCTCGAATGTACTTAGACGCCATCCGCATGTTCTCATAATGAGCGATGATATTTATGAGCATATCGTTTTCGATAATCGGGACTTCTATACAATTTGTCAGGTTGCCCCCGATTTGGCCGATCGGGTGTTGATCGTAAATGGGGTGTCTAAGACATATTGTATGACTGGATGGCGAATTGGGTTCGGAGCGGGTCCCCAAGCGATAATCCGTGCGATGGCAAAAGTTCAGGGTCAGACAACAACCCATCCATCTAGCATCGGCCAATACGCAACAATTGAGGCGCTAGAAGGTAACCAAGAGGCCTTAGAATTGCATCGCGACGCGTATCGGGTGCGCCGGGATAACGTTCTAGTAGCCCTTAATGAGGCTAAAGGTATCGAATGCTTAAGACCCGAAGGCGCTTTCTACGTTTACCCTTCATGTGCAGGCGTTTTGGGTCTTACTGCGCCAAATGGGCAAAACATAAGTAACGATGAAGACTTTGCACTGGCTCTATTGGATTGTGAGGGTGTAGCGGTTGTACATGGTGCGGCTTTCGGTTTATCGCCCCACTTTCGCATCACTACGGCGGCGGCAGACGATACGCTTGCGGAAGCCTGCAGACGAATTCAACGATTTTGTTCTCAATTGAAGTAATTACCAAATGAACCGAGCCCAAGCGAGACCTTCTGATTTCGTTTCCGAAGAAAGACTTTGGGGATTGTTGATGGATGTTGCGAAGTATGGAGGCACCCAAAATGGTGGCGTGAACCGACAGGCGCTATCCGCTGAGGATATCGCGGCGCGTAATCATTTGGTCCAGTGGGCACATCAACGAAATTTTACAGCGACCCAAGATGCCATTGGTAACTTGTTTGTTAGGCGCGAGGGGCAAGAGCCTAACCTCGATCCGGTAATGACTGGTTCTCATCTGGATAGCCAGCCTACTGGCGGCAAATTTGATGGTGCATACGGTGTCCTCGCGGGGCTTGAGGTGCTGGACGCGTTGAATGATGCCGGTGTTGAAACTAGGCGTCCTGTTGAAGTAGTTGCCTGGACGAATGAAGAAGGAAGCCGGTTTTCCCCAGGTGCAATGGGGTCTTCGGTATTTACGGGAATTAGAGAGTTGAATTCGGTCCTCGACGTGACAGACCGATCTGGAGTGGCCCTGCGGGATGCTTTGGCCGAGACATTAGGCGCTGCCGAAATCGATGAACGGTTATCGCAACACGCTGCTGGCGTGCACAGTTATGTCGAGGCCCACATTGAACAGGGTCCTGTGCTAGAGGACGCTGGTCTGACCATAGGCGTAGTCACCGGTATTCAGGGAGTACGGCGTTTTGAAATCGACATCAGTGGTGAGGAAGCACACGCGGGGACAACACCTCGCGGTTCTCGTAAGGACGCCTTAGCAGCGGCTATTGTCGCTATTGCGGAACTGGAAAAACTGACCACCGATGACGATGATGTGTTGCGATTTACTGTTGGTCGTTGTGAGGTTTCTCCTGGATCACCAAATACCGTCCCCGGTCATGTTCATTTTACTATAGATCTACGTCATCCCGACGAGGATGTCCTGCGCAGTCTAGGCAACCGTATTGCTAAATTAGTCAAAGAGGTGACACTGCCTTGCAATGCAATTACCAAAGATATTTCATTCGTCAGTCCCGCAATTTTCGCGCCCAAAGTTGTAAATGTGGTCCGGCAGTCCGTTGAAAACCTCAATATCCCACACACATCTCTTCCGTCGGGCGCGGGTCATGATGCCATGCATATGAACGAAATTTGTCCCACCGGTATGGTGTTTGTACCCTGTCTTAACGGGGTCAGTCACAACGAGGCTGAAAGTGCGACGCCAAAAGATCTCGCCTGTGGGGCTCGCGTGCTCGCTGATACGATCGCGACGCTTGCTCAAGAATAACGTGTTTTTGTTATTCCTTTTGAGCTGAGCCCAAGGTGAAGGATATGACCGCTCCCGACGCCATCGCTATGCTTCCACATATAAATATGGGCGTGTAGTTGCCAGTTAGAGAGAATAAGTAAACAAAACTGTAGCCTGCGATTGCTTGGAGAACAGTCGATACTAAGGATGACATGCGCCAGACTTCGGCCATCCTTTCTCTACCCATTAACTGGTGAAAACGGCCCGACATAATGGCCGTCAAACCTGGTTGTGCACCAACCACCAGCGAGGAAAAGACAAATGCCCATCCGACAGGATGAAATACTGGTAGAGCAACACCTATCGCTACTGCTGCGAACGCCAAGGAAAGGCCATAGCGGAAGCCTATTCGGTCGGCTAGACGACCCCATAGGTAAGTACCGGAAATCGCACCCGCGCCGAATAGCATCCAATGCATGCCACCGAACTGTATGTCGTTGTCTAGACCACGGACCAAAAAATCCACCCAATAAATCGTGTGTGGTATCAACCCGAGTGAGAACAGCGTGCGGATAGAAATTAATCCAACGGCGTTAGTGGTCCATTTGAATTTTCGATCGACAGGCTCTTGCTTTTGGCTATGGAGTGCCTTGGTGTCTGGTCCTGCGGCTTGCCATCCCCAAAGGGCAACCATTACCCCCAAAAAGCCTACAAATGCCACGCCAGTCCACGCGGCGGCGAGACCATGATCCAAAAGCCATGGGACAAGCGTTCCAGATAGTAAAATTCCGATGCCGACACCTGTGTAGGTGATCCCTGTGGCAGCACCGAGTTTCCCCGGCGGGGCATAGCGGGTTGCAATGGCGAGGCAATAGATCATCATTACTGCGACGCAGGCACCGACTAGTCCCCTCCAAAATATAAGCCAGATGAAACCCACCGGTAAAATGCTTGCAATTAGTGATGCAAGGGCGAGAATGAGGCAGATGCGCAAGGTATTTGCTTCACCCCACCGTCGACAAATCCACGGTGCTGCGAGCGCGCCGGCAAGGTAGCCCGCGAAATTTGCGGCACCCACATATCCTGCCTGCGACGCGGTAAGGGCATCAGCTTCAACGAGTGCAGGTATCATCGGGGAATATGAGAATCTCCCGATCCCCATTCCGACAAGGAGGGTTGCGCCTCCTGCAATCGATAGCCGTAGCCAAGTAGGCATAATGCCCCTTCTTTTATTATGTAGTCAGCTTGGACTCGTTCCTGCAATGCGTCTAGGTTTGTTGGCAGCAAAACCGTCGCAAGGTGGTACTTGGGAGAACTGGCATGGCAACAAAAAATAAAGAGGCGGACTACATCATAATAGGTGCGGGATCGGCCGGGTGTGTATTGGCAAATCGACTTAGCGAGAAACCGGAGAATAAGGTTTTATTGTTGGAAGCTGGTCCATCTGATGCGCATCCATTAATCCATCTCCCAATCGGTCCTGCGCGGGTGATTAACGATCCTAAATACGACTGGTGTTATGAAACCGAACCGCAGCCAAATCTTGCCAACCGCAAAATACCCTGGCCGCGCGGTAAAACACTGGGTGGTTCGTCCTCTATAAACGGTATGGTTTATATAAGAGGTCATGCGCGAGACTATGATCTCTGGGCGCAGCGGGGGCTGACTGGTTGGTCGTATGCAGACGTGTTGCCTTATTTTATGCGAGCGGAATCAAATACCCGAGGTGCCAATGAGTTTCATGGCGTCGACGGGCCACTCAATGTTACCGACGAGAATGGCACTCATCCTCTTTTCGACGCTTTTGTGGAGGCTGGTAGGCAGGCGGGTTACTCTACCAATTCAGATTTCAATGGCGCTGATCAAGAAGGTTTCGGAAAATATCAATTCACTATTCAAGGTGGTAGGCGAAAAAGTACGGCTGCTACTTATCTTAAGGCAGCCAAACGGCGCCCAAACCTCACTGTGGTGACTGGTGCGCACACTCAACGCATTAAATTTCAAGGTAAACGCGTCAGCGGTGTTCAGTATAAACAGAGCAGCGAGGAAATTACGGCTGTCGCTCGGCGTGAGGTAATTCTTGCATCCGGTGCACTCAATTCTCCACACATCCTGATGCTTTCCGGTATTGGCGATGGATCACACTTAAAAGAATTCGGTATAGAAGTGGTTGTCGATCGCCCCGAGGTAGGTCGCAATCTGCAGGACCACCTGTCAATTCGCTGTATGCATCAGGCCAATATTCAAACGATTACTGATGAACTGACTAATTTCGGACGCAGCGTGATTGCCGTGCTGCAGGCTGCTCTGTTTCGAACCGGTTCTGCAGCGGCTTTCCCATTGGCAGGTGGTGCGTTTGTACGAACTCGACCGGAGCTCGAGATACCTGATATCCAGTTTCATTTCAGTGCGGGAAACCTTTTGTCTATCCATAGGAAGCCCTTTGCGAAACCAGCGCAGGACCACACCCGGCCCGACGCCTATATGGCGCATGCGTGTCAGCTCCGCCCGGAAAGCCGTGGTACAATTACTCTTAGAGAGGGTGACCCATTCGTGCCTCCCATTATGGAACCTAATTATCTATCCACCGAAAACGATAAACGTACCATGCGTGATGCATTTAAAATTAGTCGGAAATTGATGAATCAACCCGCGCTGATCCAATACAGCAAAGGAGAAATTCGGCCTGGCCTCAGTGTGGATAGTGATGACGAAATAGATGCTTTTATCGCCGAGGCGGCCGGCACCGTTTATCACCCGGTCGGTACGTGCCGTATGGGTATTGACGAACTTGCAGTTGTGGATGAAGAGCTCAAGGTTAGGGGCGTTAATGGGCTGCGTGTAGTAGATGCTTCGGTCATGCCCAACTTAGTCGGTGGCAACACTAACGCACCTACAATCATGATCGCGGAAAAAGCATCAGACATGATTTTAGGCGTTTCAGCTGTTACCTAGCCAAATTAGGTGAATACTCTATATGCTTAATTAATACTTAAAATAAATACATTTG
>CAYZMI010000072.1:0-3202 GCA_964479475.1 uncultured Rhodospirillaceae bacterium
ATACCGAAACCAATCACATAGGAAATTAAGGGTGTCGCCTCTGCGCCTATTATCGCCTCGCCATAGGCGCCACCATGAAATAGTCCTGCAATTGCAAATATTGCGGCATAAAGTGTTGAAGAAAAGTGTCTTCCCGAGAGTACCATGCTTCCCACCAAGACCACTGAAGCCGTGATCACTAGTTCAGCTAGGGGGAGGGCGATCCCAACATAAACCAACAAGGTGCCGAGAATAGTGGCGACAATAAAACTAAGCGGTGCAAGCCATGTTTTTACAAAAAACACCGAAACCAAGCCTACTAGTATGATAAAAGCCAGGTGATCTAACCCTATGATAGGATGGCCGACCCCCGACAACAGCCCATACCAAATTGTTTGTGGCGTAGCTCCCCCCATGGGGTGATGTGCCAACGCAGGGGCGATTAGGGCGCTGCTAAAAAGTAGTGAGGTCGATGTAATAACCGTCTTAGTTATGATTTTGGTTATATTTTTCATCCTCTGTCTCCCACCGGTTCCTCTTTCGTTGATCTTAACACTAATTATTAAAGCCTCGCCACGGAAGGGTGGAATATTAGAGCAACAACCAAGGTAAAATTTATACCAATTATTTTTAAATAACCATTTAATGCCAGAGTTGAAATCGCGTTTAGACGATTAACCCACGCTTCCATCCACCAGCACGTCTAATAAATATGGCCCTTTGTGGTTCATCGCTACGTCAATTGCTGCGCGCAGCGCAGTTGGATCTTCAATTTTTTTAGACATGACGCCGAACGATTGTGCGATACCGGCGAAATCAATTTCAGGCTCGTCGAATTCCATTCCGAGATAATTTTCGCTGCCGTGGAACGCCGTGATACGCTGTTTGAGGATACGGTAACCCTTGTTGTTGGTGATTACAAAGGTAATTGGGAGGTTCATATTGGCCGCGGTCCACAGTGCTTGAATAGAATAAAGTGCACTGCCATCACCCGAAATGCATACAACCTTGCGATTGGGATGAGCCATCTGAACTCCAATGGAACCAGGCAGACCCCAGCCGATTCCGCCGCTGGCGTTCCCGTGATAGCACCATCTGTCACGGTGTGGTCGGAGCGACGTAAGTACGCGCATGCTGGTCAATGCCTCGTTGACGATAATGGTTTCGTCGGGCATAGCCTCTACTAGATTGACGGTTAGCCATTCGGGTGCAATTGGACTGTCGCCCGACCGAGCAAGTGCGCTCTCGCGTACTTTTGGATATTTTGCCTTCCAATTGGTCTTTTCGATGATGGCAAGCCGTTTGGCGGCCGTTGACTTGAGTTTTTTGCCGCCTTTTATTTCCAAAATAGGGAGAAGTGCGTGAAGTGTTTCCTTAACATCAGCATGTAGCGCAATTTCCGCAGCGTAATTCTTGCCTGCCTCCCAATCTCGAAGGCCTATCTGAATCACACTGGCGCCAGGTGGCATGGGGTCGATAGGGCTCGCTACCGAGGTACGCAAAACGTCTGCCCCAAGAAAGATTAGCACATCATAAGGCTCAAGGGTTCTGCGAATGTCGCGTTGGACGCGGGACAGCGCGCCCATATGGGCAGGGTTTTCTGACAAGAATTGCGCGTTATAGGCCACTGTACTCTGATAGGTAGGTGCACCGAGAACTTCGGCCAGCTTTCCCGCCTCATCTAGCGCATCGGAAGAAACAACCTCTACACCTGCAATCATGGCAGGGTTTTTCGCGGCTAGGAGTCGCGTTACCAACCCGTCAATTGCCTTATCGTTCGGCCGTACACGTGTGTCCACCCGAGTCGAAGCGCCAAGATCAATGCCAGCTTCATCGGTTAGCACATCGCCTGGTAGCGATAAAAAAACGGGGCCGGTGGGTGCCGTAGTTGCAATTTTAGCAGCACGCCGCACCACCCGTGGTAAATCTTCGAGCCGATTTATTTCTATCGCCCATTTAACTAGCGGTTCCGCCATTGCAACCAATGGGCCAGAGAGAACCGGTTCAGTCAGCACTGTAGAAGTCTCATGTTGACCAGCAGTGATAATCATCGGTGTACCGGTGAATTTGGCGTTATAGATGGCGCCCATGGCATTGCCAAGACCCGGGGCCACGTGAACGTTGCAAGCCGAGAGTTTTCCACTGGCGCGTCCGAAACCATCGGCCATAGAGATTACGATCGATTCCTGCAGACCTAACACGTAAGGAATGTCATCCTGCTTGCCCAATGCATCCATCAAAGGTAATTCGGTGGTGCCCGGATTACCAAAAACGTGGCTGACGCCTTCATCTTTTAACAAGCTGAGGAAGGCGGCGTTGCCCTTAATGGCGTTAACTGCATCCATCGGTTGGGTCTCCCGAAATTAAACTAGAGACAACTATAAAGGAGCGAGGGTGTATGTCATACCACCCCTATAGTTTGATGGTTAAAGGCTGAGCGATAATACCTTAATAGGAATATTTATTTACGGAGTTTCAATTCGTGGCGTTTTTTGTTAGAAGATCTCTTTGTACGGCAAGAATTGAGCCGTTTAACCAGTGAACCCGGTAGATTTTACTTGATCCGGGGAAGGAGAAACCGGGCACAGTGCAGGTTTTTGTTCGTGATAACAATGTCGATGGTGCCTTGAAGGCGCTGAAAAAAAAGATGCAGCGGGAAGGTATTTGGCGTGAAATGAAACGCCACCGTTCCTATGAGAAGCCCTCCGAACGTCGAGTGCGCAAGCAGGCTGAAGCAGTTCGGCGTGCACGTAAGCTCGAACGTAAAAGAATTCAGATCGAAGGGTTTTAAATTTTAAGTCGTTGTTGCCGAACTAACCGATTTTCACAGACCATTCCTTCACGACTTTGACGATGGCGTCACACAATTTGGTGCATTCTCCATCGCTCAAAGTAAATGGCGGCATCAGATAAACCACATCGCCAAACGGTCGAATCCAAACTCCTTCTGCTAAAAATTTCTCGCGTAACCACTGAATATGGGATGGCCGGGTTAATTGTACCACACCAATCGCACCCTTGACCCGGACGTCCGCAACATCGGGGATGTTGCGGCAACGGTCCAAGGCCTCTGAAAATTTGGACTCTAATGCAGACACCTGGCGCAGCCGCTCGCCATCTTCGAAGAGATCTAATGATGCGTTTGCTGCGGCGCAGGCGAGCGGATTGGCCATATAAGTAGGCCCATGCATGAACGCTTTGTTTTCGTCATGGGCTAAAAAGG
>CAYZMI010000072.1:3302-10547 GCA_964479475.1 uncultured Rhodospirillaceae bacterium
CGGATCGCAAACAGACATGGCTCCCATGGTATCGCCATGATAGGCGTATCGAAATGACACAAAGCGGCGGCGGTCAGTCTCCCCTTTGTTATACCAAAATTGCGTTGCCATTTTGAGCGCAATTTCGACGGCTACGGAGCCCGATTCACTGAAAAACACCCTGTTGAGCGCGTTTTCGGTATCAGCACCCGGCAAAATACCGCTAAGTCGTTGGCCGAGCGCTAATGCTTGTTCGTTAGCAAGTCCTCCAAACATTACATGCGGCATATCATCTAGTTGGCGATGCATCGCTTCCAAAATGTGCGGATGGTTGTAACCGTGGCAAGCAGTCCACCAGGATGCAATTCCGTCGATCAGCCAGCGGCCGTCCGCAAGTCTTATACGCGCGCCGTCGGTCTCCATCGCAAGTAACGGCGCAGCCTCAGTCTGCATTTGCGTATAGGGCCGCCATAGAAATTCGGTTTGGGAATTAGGTATCCCGGACATGGTCGGATTGCGTATTTAGCATTTTGCCCGTGTGCATTTTTTTGAGGCCGAGGCGCTTAAACATACCCCGGTCTTTTTGCACAGCGGGATTATCGGTGGTCAAGAGTTGATCTCCATAAAATATTGAATTGGCTCCAGCCATAAAACACAGGGCTTGCAGTTCCTCGCTCATATTCGAGCGCCCAGCCGATAGACGTACAACTGAGCAGGGCATAGCAATTCGGGCCACAGCAATGGTACGGACGAATTCTATTCCGTCGATCGGGTTGGTTTCGGAGAGCGGTGTGCCTTCTACCTTTACTAGCTGATTAATCGGGATACTTTCCGGATGTACTGGTAAAGTCGCTAATGCCGTCAACATGCCTACTCGATCAATTCGGGTCTCGCCCATGCCGACGATACCGCCGCAACAAACGTTAAGCCCCGCATTTCGCACGTGCGCCAGCGTTTCCATGCGATCGGCGAATGTGCGGGTCGTAATTATGTCGCCGTAAAATTCTTCCGACGTATCAATATTGTGGTTGTAGTAATCGAGACCGGCTTGCTTGAGGCGCCGGGCCTGCTTATCAGTTAACATACCCAACGTGACGCAGGTCTCTAAGCCTGTGGCGCGAACACCCTCAATCATGTCACAAACCTGATCGAGATCCTTTTCCGTGGGGCTACGCCATGCAGCACCCATACAAAATCGACTTGCTCCAGCTGTTTTTGCTTCCTCGGCCGCAGCGATAACTTCCGTAGTACCCATTAGGGAATTGCGAGTTACGCCGGTGTCGTAATGAGCACTTTGTGGGCAGTAAGCACAGTCTTCTGGGCAACCACCAGTCTTAATGGAGATCAGAGTGCTAATTTGTACTTCGTTTGCGTTAAAATTTTTACGATGAATTTTTTGTGCACGAAATAGTAAATCATTAAATGGAATCTTAAATAACTTTGTGACTTCAGCTTTGGTCCAGTCGTGCCGGACTTCAGCAACGTCAATTTGTTGTGTAACTTCATGCGATCTATTCAAGGAAGTCACCATAGGCCCTTCTCATTTTTAACCATCATATATCGGCTGGCCGATTCGTGAACCAGCTGCTTTGCTTGCCATGCGGCCCCCCCCCGGTTTAAGACATTCTAAGGTGCGAACTATGGACGGGCTGCAAAATATGGTTACCCTCGATGACTTTGCGGCAGCGAAACTTGCCTCTCTTGAGGAAGAATCGCTACGCCGATGCCTCACTGCTACGCACCGTGGTTTACACGCAGGGGCCGCGCGCGGACAACAACACCTAATTTCATTTTGTTGCAATGATTATCTGGGCTTGTCCCAACATCCTTTGGTAAAGCAGGCTGCCACCGCTGCATTGGAACAATTTGGTGCTGGCGCAGGGGCATCACGCCTCGTTACGGGTAATCATCCTCTGTATGCAGCGCTTGAGGATAAGCTTGCCCAAATTAAAGGTGCGGAGGCGGCCTGTGTTTTTGGCAGCGGTTTCATGGTTAATCTCGGCGTGCCACCGGCACTCGTTAGTGAGCCAGACTTGGTAATAGCAGATGAACTTATTCACGCCAGTCTTCACGCGGGGTTACGCATGAGCCGTGCCCAAGTCCGATTCTTTGCACACAATGACGTTGAACAATGCCGATCGCTCTTGCTTAAACTTCGCAAAACCTGTCGTCACTGTCTTATTTTGACTGAGGGTGTGTTTAGCATGGACGGCGATCGAGCGCCGCTGAGGGGTTTATGCGATCTCGCGGAAAAATATGATAGCTGGCTGATGGTCGATGATGCCCATGGTCTTGGCGTTTTGGGCAATGGTCGTGGTAGTGCGGAAGAAGCAGGTATTCGTGGTCGAATACCACTTAACATGGGAACTTTGTCCAAAGCTGTGGGCAGCCATGGTGGATTTCTTTGTTCATCGAAGCTGGTGATAGATATGATCATCAATCGGGCACGCAGCTTGATTTATGCTACCGGGCTTCCGCCCGCTACGGTGGCTGCAGCGACAAAAGCTCTTGAGCTGATTGAACTTGATAGAGAACTTGTGGCATCACCTCTCCGAATGGCGAGGCGGTTTACCACGACACTAAACCTACCCCATGCAGAAAGTGCCATCGTGCCAATAATTGTTGGCGATCCCACACGGGCGCTAGCAGCCTCGCAAGCCCTTGAAGCACGCGGTTTTTTAGTCACAGCCATTCGCCCGCCGACCGTACCGCAGGGGACATCGCGGCTGCGCTTTACCTTTTCTGCCATGCATAGCGCGAATGATGTGGACCGGTTAACTGCGGCAGTCCGTGATGTCTTGGTCGCTTAACGTAAGTCGGCTGTTTGTGACTGGGACGGGTACCGAGGTTGGTAAGACCTTCATCACCTGTGTTTTAATTCGCGAATTACGTGCTGCTGGATGCCAGGTTCGTGCACTTAAGCCTGTGATCAGCGGTTTTGATTCCACAAATGTTGCGGCCAGCGACACGGGGCAACTTCTGGAGGCGATGGGTGACGTTAATGACAGCGCTGCGGTCGGGTCGGTCTCGCCTTGGCGGTTTATCGAGCCCTTGTCACCCAATAAAGCCGCGGAACGGGAAGGCCGGTCGCTCGACGTGGGAGAAATTGCCGGATTTTGCCGATATGCGGGGCCCGCGGAGGGCGATACAATCGTATTAATTGAAGGTGTGGGTGGCGTAATGGTACCACTGAGCGACGAGGAGACCGTGCTTGACTGGATGACCAACTTGAACTGGCCGGTCGTTTTGGTTGCCGGCAGCTACCTCGGCACGCTAAGCCATACGCTTACAGCGGTGGAAGCAATCAAACTTCGTGGTCTAAACCTATGTGGGGTTGTAGTTAGCGAATCCAAGAAAAGTCCTATGCCACTGCAGGAAACAATAGACACATTGGCTCAATTCATCACTGATACACCCGTCATCGCCTTTCCTAGACGAAGTACTGTGAAGAAGAGCACAACTAATCCGCACCTTGCAAAATTGTTGGGCCTCATCGACACTGATACTGCCGTTTGAGTATAATCAGCTATGGCTTAGTGACGGATTTGCAAGAAATTCCATCAACGACGGAGGCTATTACCTCTCTTCAATTCGGAAAGTTCCATAAAAAAATACACAATACCTTTCGCTAAATACCAATTACCTTCAACATTTGGTGACAACCCTCTTGGCAAAGTTGCGCTAACACGGCATTGTGCGCTCTCCCTGGAGGCGTCACGGGGACATTGAAACCAGTCGCAATGAAAATCGCTATACCGAAGGAACACCGGCCGAACGAATCACGTGTCGCTGGGTCCCCCGATACTGTTAAAAAGCTAATAGGACTCGGGTTTGACGTAGCAGTTGAATCGGGAGCCGGCGAGGGCTCATCCATCAGTGACAATCAGTTTGTTGAAGCCGGCGCCTTAGTCGTCGCCGATGAAGTGGCTGCACTCACTGACGCCGATATAGTGCTCAAAGTGCAACGGCCGCTTACGGGAGATGACGGCGGACTGGACGAAATATCAATGATGAAGCAAGGCGCAATCTTGATAGGAGCTTTGTCGTCGTTGACCAATGTAGATGATGTGGAATGTTATGCGCGTGCCGGACTTACGGTCTTTGCGTTGGAATTGTTACCGCGGATTAGCCGCGCACAGTCGATGGATGTTTTGTCGTCACAGTCGAATTTGGCAGGTTATAAGGCGGTTCTTGATGCCGCTCATGAGTTTAAACGCGCTATGCCAATGATGATGACAGCGGCGGGGACAATACCACCAGCTAAGGTTTTAGTTTTAGGTGCCGGTGTTGCAGGACTACAGGCTATTGCGACAGCGCGTCGGTTAGGCGCCGTGGTGATGGCTTATGATGTTCGGCCCGCAGTAAAGGAACAAGTTGAAAGCCTTGGAGCGAAGTTCGTCGAAGTAGATGCAGAGGCGATCGAAAATGCCGAATCAACAGCCGGTTACGCCAAAAAAATGGGGGCTGAATATCAAACCAAACAGGAGCAAGTGCTACTGGAGCTCCTAAAGAAGCAGGATATAGCCATTTGCACCGCTTTGATTCCCGGTCAACCATCCCCTATTTTGATAACGGAGGAAATGGTCCAAGGTATGCGACCAGGCTCAGTAGTCGTGGACCTCGCCGTTGAACAGGGCGGGAACTGTTCGTTGAGTGAATTCGGTAAAGTCGTGGTTAAGCACGGTATCACTTTGATAGGTTATGATAACGTCCCAAGTCGTGTGGCGTCTGACGCCTCGGCTATGTATGCTAAAAATGTCTTCAATTTTGTGGCACCGCTGGTCGACACCGAGACTAAGGGGTTGGCGATCGATTGGTCGGATGAGATCATCGAAGGATGCCTCATCGTTCGTGAAGGTGCCGTGGTGCACCCAAATTTAAAAAAAGAAGAGCGCAAAACGGAGACAGCCTGATTATGGATATCACCAAAGCCTCAAATTTGACACAGGTTACCTATGAAGTAAGCGGGAACGAGCCGCTCATCATGCTGTTTGCGGTGTTCGCACTTGCAATCTTCGTTGGCTATTATGTCGTTTGGAACGTCACCGCGGCGCTACATTCGCCGCTGATGAGTGTAACGAATGCTATTTCCTCTGTGATTATTGTTGGTGCCCTAATTGCGGCGGGACCGCTTGAGATCCATTTCTCCAAGGTAATGGGATTTTTCGCGGTTGTTTTGGCATCAGTTAATATTTTTGGTGGATTCGTTGTTAGCCAGCGCATGCTCCAAATGTTTCGTAAAAAAGATTAGGGGATTTTATTGTGTCGGCCGACCTAACCGGTCTCGCTTATCTGGTAGCGGCGATTTGCTTCATTTTAGCACTTAGGGGTCTCTCTTCGCCGGAGACGGCTCGGCGTGGTAACGTGATAGGGATCGTTGGCATGATCGTCGCAGTGGCAACGACGCTCGCCAACCCTAATGTGTTGAGTTACGGCTGGATTGCCGCGGGCATCTTAATCGGCGGTGCTGTTGGCACGATCATCGCGTTTAAAATACAGATGACTGCGCTTCCGCAGCTTGTCGCTGCCTTTCATAGCCTGGTAGGACTGGCGGCAGTGTTTGTGGGTACCGCTGCGTTATATGCCCCTGATGCATATGGTATTGGGTCCGTGGGCAGTATAGGTATGGCGAGCCTGATCGAAATGTCTCTTGGCACGGCGATTGGTGCTGTAACCTTCACCGGCTCGATAATTGCCTTTGGCAAATTGCAGGGACTATTTAGTGGGGCGCCCTTGGTGTTTTGGGGTCAGCATGTGCTCAACGCATTATTGGGCCTCACCATTGTAGTTTTGATTACTTGGTTTGCCTCGAGCGAATCTTACGTTGCCTATTGGGCGATCGTTGCCATTGCGTTAATCCTCGGATTTCTAATCATTTTACCAATCGGCGGAGCGGACATGCCGGTAGTGGTTTCCATGCTCAACTCCTATTCTGGCTGGGCGGCATGTGGCATCGGATTTACGTTGGGAAACACACTCCTGATCATTACAGGTGCGCTGGTTGGATCCTCGGGCGCAATCCTTAGTTATATTATGTGTAAAGGTATGAACCGGTCATTTTTCAATGTAATTCTCGGCGGATTTGGAACCGACGAGGGTGTCGTGGCCGTTACGGCGGGCGAAAAGACAGTGCGACAAGGTAGTGCGGAGGACGCTGCCTTTATCTTACAGAACTCGGCTAAGGTCATCGTCGTTCCTGGTTACGGTATGGCCGTTGCCCAAGCCCAGCATGCGTTGCGCGAGCTCGGCGACGTACTTAAGAGTGGCGACGTGACCATTGCATATGCCATCCACCCAGTTGCCGGACGAATGCCCGGCCACATGAACGTTTTACTTGCTGAGGCCAATGTGCCTTATGATGAGGTGTTTGAACTAGAAGAAATTAATCACGAATTCTCTACTGCAGATGTGGTCTACGTAATCGGTGCAAATGATGTTACTAACCCGGCAGCCAAGACTGACCCAACCAGCCCTATCTATGGAATGCCAGTGCTCGATGTAGAAAAAGCAAAGACTGTTTTGTTTGTAAAACGTTCAATGGCCTCAGGTTATGCTGGTGTCGAGAACGAACTGTTTTTCCGCGACAATACTATGATGTTGTTTGGCGATGCCAAGAAGATGACTGAAGAAATATTGCAGTCGTTAAGTTAATTAAAAATTTCCCTTTTAGAATAATGCGTTTGATCCATATGCCGCTTCGTCACATATTACAGTTATGACACTTCTAAAAATTGCCCGCATGGGACACCCTGTTCTGGTTAGCCGTGCGGAAGAAATTTCTGATCCGACGAACCGCGAAGTCCGTGTTCTCGTTGATAATATGGTGGAGACTATGACGGACGCCCAAGGAGTAGGTCTGGCAGCCCCTCAGGTGCATATCTCTAAACGCGTTATAATTTTTAACTCACCTGAGGAACGCGGTGGAGGTGATACACTTTTGACGGATTTTGCACCGCTAACATCGCTGATCAATCCCAAAATCGAGGTGCTAGATCAGGAGCAGGAATTAGGCTGGGAAGGCTGCCTATCAATTCCCGGGTTAACCGGTGCTGTCCCGCGTTACAAACGTATCTGTTACACAGGATTTTCAACTGATGGTAAGACCGTTGAGCGCGAAGCTACTGGATTCCATGCGCGCGTCGTGCAGCATGAGTGTGATCATTTGGATGGGATTCTTTACACTATGAGAATGCCTGATCTTTCCATGTTATCCTTTGCCGACGAGTTGCAGCGCCACGCCCAAAGATCCGCAGGTGATGCGGGCGA
>CAYZMI010000073.1:0-1164 GCA_964479475.1 uncultured Rhodospirillaceae bacterium
AGGTTGGCGGTGGACGGGATGCTCGCCAATTCGGTCAGGTCCGGAAGGAAGCAGCCGTAACGGGTTTCTCCCGGGTCGCCTGTCCAACCTTCCACCGCATGCCAAGATCCCGGCAGGAATTATGGCGCGGATTATTTGTGAGGCGTAAAATCGGCGAAAAGATTCAAACAAATGGATGATACATCTGCAACCGAGGCATATCGGGTACTTGCGCGCAAATACAGGCCACGAACATTTGCTGAGCTGATTGGCCAGGATGTTATGGTGCAGACGGTGACCAACGCAATTACCGCCGACAGACTGCCGCATGCGTTTATTTTAACGGGTGTTCGCGGGGTTGGAAAAACCAGTACCGCGCGAATTATTGCCCGATCTCTTAATTGTGTCCGGGATGATGGTAAAGGCGGACCCACGATTGAACCGTGTGGAAATTGTGAACATTGCGTCTCCATCTCCGAGGATCGCCATGTCGATGTAATTGAAATGGATGCCGCCAGCCGTACTGGCGTCAATGATATAAGGGAATTGATTGAGGGCGTGCGCTACCGGCCAGTGAGCGCACGATACAAAATCTATATTATCGATGAAGTCCATATGTTATCGACAAGCGCATTTAATGCACTGCTGAAAACACTTGAGGAACCGCCGGAACATGTAAAGTTCATTTTTGCAACTACCGAAACTCGCAAGGTTCCGGTGACTGTTCTTTCGCGGTGTCAGCGGTTTGATTTGCGTCGCGTCGATACGGAAAGATTGATTTCCCATTTTTCTGATATAGCCAATCAAGAGAGTGTTGAAGTAGATGATGGTGCGTTGGGTCTAATTGCCCGCGCTGCGGATGGTTCGGTTCGCGACGGCCTATCTTTGCTGGATCAAGCCATCGCTCATGCTGGCGGTTTGGTGTCTGAAGTTATTGTCCGGGACATGCTCGGTCTTGCCGATGGTGGCCGTATATACGACCTCTATGCAGCAGCTATGAAGGGTGAAATTACTGAAGCACTTGAGGTATTTACGGAAATTTATGAGTCGGGGACAGATCCTTCGATAATTTTGCAGGACCTTTTGCAGCTCACTCATTGGTTGACCCGAGTTAAACTGAATCCCTTAACTGCTGAGCAGCCGGGTGTATCTCAGCTTGATCGAGAACGGGGTAGTACACTTTCA
>CAYZMI010000073.1:1264-8943 GCA_964479475.1 uncultured Rhodospirillaceae bacterium
GAACCTACCTTGTCAATCGATACGTATGAGGACGTGGTCAAATTATTTGGGGAAAAACGAGAGGCGTTGCTATATGCCGCCTTGTCCGGCCAGGTCCATTTGGTGCGGTTCGAGCCCCGCCATATTTCGTTTCGGGCCACGGAAGATGCACCCTCTGACCTGGCAAACCGTGTTAGCCACATGCTAACTGAATGGACGGGCGAGCAATGGTTGGTGAGTCTATCAGCGGAGGAGGGAGAACCGACCCTGCGGGCGAAAAAAGAGGAGGCGGAAGCGGAGCGCAGGGGTCAGGCTGTCGGGCATCCACTAGTGCAAGCGGCTATGGTGGCCTTTCCGGGCGCGACAGTAGAAGCAATCTATGATCTAAACGCGCAATCGCCCCAACCACCCTCCTATCCTGATTTATTGGATGATGTTGAAGAGAACATGGAATGAAAAATCTCGGTCAAATGATGAAGCAGGCCCAAGAAATGCAGGCCAAAATGCAGGAAATGCAGGAAAAACTTGCCGATATAGAAATCTCGGGCTCGTCCGGCGGAGATTTGGTGTTGGTCAGCTTAAATGGAAAGGGTGAACTACTGCGTGTTAAAATAGATCCCTCCTTGTTCAACGCGCAGGAATCTGAAGTTATTGAAGACCTCATTGTTGCAGCGTTTGCTGACGGCAAGAAGAAATTAGAGGGTATTCTTTCCGAAGAAATGTCGAAGTTTACGGGTGGTTTAAATCTGCCGCCTGGTATGAATTTTCCCATATAGGCTCCATTGGACCTATGTCTGGTAACGATATAGAGCGTCTCGTTCAGCAGTTTGCAAAGCTACCCGGTCTTGGACCGAGGTCCGCACGCAGGGTCGTGCTTTATTTGATTAAGCGCCGAGAGACTCTCATGATGCCACTGGCTCAAGTTTTGCGCGATGTGTCGGCGACTATGAAGAATTGTTCGCAATGCGGCAATATTGATGTGACCGATCCTTGCGCTATCTGCACCGATACTCGTCGCGATCTCACTGTGATCTGCGCAGTAGAAGATGTTGCAGGTTTGTGGGCGCTGGAACGCGCCGTAGCATTTACTGGGCGTTATCACGTGCTTGGTGGCACATTGTCGGCACTGGACGGTCGAAAACCCGAAGACCTAGCGATCGCTTCGCTGGTGGCTCGCGCTGAATCTGACGACGTTAATGAAGTCGTACTTGCTATGTCAGCGACAGTGGAAGGTCAGACGACAGCCTATTATTTGGCGGACCGATTGGCGCAATGCGGTGTGAAGCTGTCCCGTCTCGCACATGGTGTCCCAGTTGGCGGTGAACTTGATTATTTAGATGACGGTACCTTGTCCACAGCGATCAAGGCACGCCACAAATTATAAGTGTGTGCCTATGGATTATCGGGGGCAAATCACTGGAGTTCAGGGTGTGTACGGTTGACTGTGTATCGTCCGTATCCTAACTAAGAGCCCGGTTCAACAAAGCGGTCAAGAATAGCTAGAGGACTGCATGGCTATATTGTCCATCATCAGGGCGCCGGATTCGCTTTTAAAGAAGAAATGCATGCCCGTAGGCCAAGTCGACGATGATATCCGTCAATTGATGGCTGATATGCTTGAGACGATGTATGCCGCTCCCGGGGTTGGATTAGCAGCGCCGCAAGTAGGAGTTTTAAAGCGTGTAATTGTGATCGACACAGCCGATTCTGAGGGCTGTCGCGACCCCATTAAGATGGCTGATCCAGAAATAATTGCGGCATCAGACGAGTTAGCTTTGCGTGAGGAGGGGTGTCTTTCCTTTCCAGATCAATTCGAAGAAGTCGAACGACCTGATACCGTAACTGTTCGCTATGTAGATCAGAAAAATCAAGTTTGCCAACTAGATGCGACGGGGCTGCAAGCGGTCTGCGTCCAACATGAGATTGACCATCTTGATGGTGTTTTGCTTGTAGACCATTTGTCCACTTTAAAGCGAAGCATCATTCTTCGGAAAATGGCAAAGCTCAAAAAGGGAAAGATCGACGCAAGACCATGAAAAAATTACGCCTTGTATTCATGGGTACTCCGAATATAGCAGTTCCTGCTCTCGAGGCGTTATTGTCGGCTGGACACGAGATCGTCCGTGTTTATACCCAGCCGCCACGCCCCGCCGGCCGCGGTCATCGCGACCGTCTGTCGCCGGTGCATAGGGTTGCGAGTGAGCGAGGGCTAATCATTCGGCACCCTAACCAACTAAATGATTCGGCTGAGGCGTTGCAAATTACATCCCTCGATGCGGACGCGGCAGTTGTTATAGCTTACGGTCTAATCTTGCCCAAGGAGTTCTTGGAGGCGCCTCGTTTAGGGTGCCTCAATATTCATATGTCGCTTTTGCCGCGATGGCGTGGTGCCGCACCCATTCAGCGCGCCATCATTGCTGGGGATAGCGAGACCGGCGTGACCATCATGCAGATGGATGAAGGGTTGGATACCGGGCCTATTCTATCAAGCCGGAGTATCACCATTAGCCACGTCGCCACTTCACAAACTCTACACGACCAGCTCTCCGCGCTTGGTGCTGACCTGGTGGTGGAGACACTGAATTTTCTTAGCGTAGGCGAGATAGTTGCAAAATCTCAAAACAACAACGACGCGACCTATGCTAAAAAGCTGTCTCGTGATGAAGGCCAGCTCGACTGGCGGTTAAGCGCAGCGGAGTTAGACCGGTATATTCGGGGCCTTAATCCAGCGCCTGGGACCTGGTTTGAACACGGTGGCGAGCGCATTCGTGTCCTTGCAGCCGAACCGGTGCAGGCGATAAAGTCCACGCAACCCGGAGAAATTTTGGATGCGGCGCCGACAATAGCTTGCGGTGAAGGTAACTTGCGGCTTGCTAGCATGCAGCGATCCGGAAAATCGGTCCTACCGGCAGCAGATTTCCTAAGGGGTTATACTCTACCCATCGGATGTGTTCTTGGTCTGCCCGGGAAAAGCAGTTCATGACCCGATATAAACTCGTTATCGAATACGAGGGAACCTGTTTTGTTGGATGGCAGCGCCAAACCAATGGCCCTTCGGTTCAGGAAGCGTTGGAAGCCTCTGTAAAGGGGTTTTGCGGCGAGACAGCAATTGTATATGGTGCGGGACGGACTGACGCCGGAGTACACGCTACCGGGCAGGTGGCCCATGTCGACATCGTGTGTGGCACCAATGAGAATACGGTGCGTGATGCGATTAACGCCCATTTACGACCCTTGCCCGTCGCGGTGCTTTCCGCGGAGGAAGTTTCTGAAAAATTTCATGCCCGGTTTTCGGCAGAGGCAAGAGCCTACCGTTACCATATTCTTAATCGACGGACGCCACCAGCAATTCACCGTGATCAGGTATGGCATGTACCAAAGAATTTAGATGTCGATGCAATGGCATCGGCCGCTACCGTTCTTCAGGGAAAACACGATTTTACGACCTTTCGAGCACGGCAATGCCAGGCCTACTCGCCGATCAGAACTTTATCGTCTCTCCACATCCATCGGGACCAGGATGATATTTATATTGATGCGCGAGCACCGTCTTTTCTCCACCATCAGGTGCGCAACATTGTTGGTACTTTGAAATTAGTTGGCGAAAATAAATGGACGAAGGAAGACGTAGCAACCGCCCTTGCGGCCTTAGACCGTACTAAGGGCGGGCCTACGGCCCCTGCGAAAGGACTGTGTCTGAAAGAAGTAGTTTATCCTATCGCGCTTGGTTGAAGATTTAGCAGGTGTGCTGACCAAAACTCGAGGATGACATTCAGTGAAAAATCAATCAGCACAATTGCCGCCGCGCCCGGCAACGTAGCTTGAAAGCCCACATAAGCGATAAACCCTCTATAGACTAACATGAATAAGACAACTAGTCGTACCGCCGTCCAACCTGCGTTCTGTGAGATAATACCGCTTGAAGTGATTACGCTCACGATAAGCAACAAGGCAATCTGTATGACAACCGCCCAATTGTAGGCGGCGATATAACGGCAATACCACTGATCTCGGTTGAATTTCAGCCCGACGTAATACATCAAGAAGGGAAACGCTATCCATCCCATGACATAGCTAATGCTGTGAACTAGAAATGCCGTGCCCGCACCAACACCATAATTACCACCTGTGTCCCGGAGTATTAGCAAGATAGCATAGGCAGGTAGTACAAGTACGGCGGCCCAAAAAGATCGCCAAAATCCGTCTACTGTATTTGCAAAATAGGTGATCCCGTTGCCATTGAAACGGGCGAATAGCCATGCGCCATATATCGACCGGCTGACTTCGGCTGCGCTAATCATTTGTAATCGAACTATTTCACCTCACAAAATATCCGTCGAGAACTCTCTCGTAAATATCGGTTAGCTTTTCGAGGTCTTTGAGGGAAACGCGTTCGTCAATTTTGTGCATGGTTTGGCTAATCAGACCGAATTCTGCGACTGGACAATAGTCTTTAATAAAACGTGCATCTGATGTTCCGCCCGTCGTACTGAGATCGGGTTTTTTACCAGTAACGTACTCTACCGCACCGGAGATTAAACTGCTGAATGGTCCTGGCGCCGTGAGAAAAGCCTCGCCCGTAACGCGGAACTCCAGGTCGTAATCGCCACCAACTTTGTCCAAACGTTGTCGCAGCCAGGCGATCAAAGACTCGCTGGTGTGAGTATCATTGAATCTAATATTAAAGGCAGCGCGTGCGTTGCCGGGAATAACGTTCGTTGCCATGTTTCCGACATCTATAGTCGTCACTTGGAGATTCGATGCCTGGAAATGATCGGTGCCATCGTCTAATGCGGGTTCGGTGATTGCGGTCAGCATTTTCACCAGGCGGTGGATTGGGTTATCTGCCAGATGAGGGTATGCAGTATGGCCCTGTATTCCATGGACTTCTAACCAACCCGAAAGCGAACCTCTCCGTCCGATCTTGACCATTTCACCGAGCGCGTTTGGGTTGGTTGGTTCTCCCACCAAACAGGCATCCAATTTTTCGCCCTGACCCTCCATCCAGCCCAATACTTTCCTGGTACCGTTTATGGCGGGCCCTTCTTCATCGCCAGTGATGAGCAGGCTTATAGAGCCGCCGAATTCCCGTCCCCGGCGTGATAAAAACCGTGCGGTTGCCTCGACGAAGCAGGCCACCGCGGTCTTCATGTCGGTGGCGCCACGACCATAAAGTACACCATTAATAATTTCTGCTCCAAACGGATCGACGGTCCAACTCGCGTTATCGCCGACCGGCACAACGTCGGTGTGCCCCGCAAAACAAAAATTTGGCCCCTCGCTTCCAATGCGTGCATACATATTTTGTACATCCGGAGTGCCATCTTCCGAAAATGTCATTTGGTGGCAAGAGAACCCCAGCGGTTCAAGTGCCTGTTGCAAGGTGTCGAGGGAGCCGCCGTCTGCCGGGGTCACGCTGGGACAACGGATGAGCGCCTGGGCTAGGTTGAGTGCCGTAAGGGTGGAGGTCAATCGCGCAACAGATCGTTGATCGACGTGCGCGACCTTGTCCGCTCGTCCACCCGTTTGACAATAACCGCGCAATAAAGGCTGGGCCCTGGTGTGCCGTCCTCTAGTGAATTGCCAGCGACCGAACCGGGGACCACAACGGAATAAGAAGGTACCCGGCCATAATGTATTTCACCGCTCTTTCGGTCGATAATTTTGGTAGACCCTCCCAGATAAACACCCATCGATAATACAGCACCGTCTTCGACGATAACGCCTTCTGCAACTTCCGAGCGTGCGCCGATGAAGCAATTATCCCCGATTATAACTGGGTCGGCTTGTAATGGTTCTAATACACCGCCAATGCCGGCGCCTCCCGAAATATGACAATTTTTACCGATTTGTGCGCAAGATCCGATGGTGGCCCAGGTGTCGACCATGGTGCCCGAATCCACATAGGCTCCAATGTTGACAAAACTAGGCATTAACACAACGCCTGGCGCAATATAAACGCCGTGGCGTACGGTACAATTCGGGACAGCACGGAAACCACTTTCTCGAAAGCGCGCATCGTCCCACCCAGCGAATTTAGATCCCACCTTATCGTACCAAGATGATGCGCCCCGTTCCGGGTCGGTCGGCCCCCCGGGCATTGGGACGTTGTCATAGAGCCTGAAGGAGAGAAGGACGGCCTTTTTAAGCCATTGATTTACATGCCATCCGCCGTCGCTGATTTTTTCCGCAACTCGGAATTTGCCCCTATCCATACCATCCAGTGCGTCATCAATGGCTTGCCGGATGGGGCCTTTCGTTTTAGGTGAAACCAAGTCGCGCTTTTCCCAAGCGTCGTCTATTGTTTTCTGTAAGTTTGGTGGGTTCATAGCTGCGCCATTGTTGCCGCCGGTCCTTAGTCAAAATTTCCTGCACCATAGAGCCAGACGAAAGGCTGTCAACCGCTTCACATGTAAATAAGCTGGCTAAGTAGGAGTAACAGTAATGTTACGCACCCAGTCCAGAATGTCCTCTATTACATGGTTGATAAACGGTTCTAACTCAATATTTTGAGCCCAATCGACATTGGTTTGAATCCAGACGGTGGTCATACCTAAGGCCGCTGCAGGTTCCAAATTTCGCGCGATATCATCTATCATTACTGCGTGCATAGGATCTATGTCATTTAGCTTACAAAGGAGTTTATAGCTTTCAATTTCTGGTTTAGGCACGTATTCCGCTGAAATGATATCGAATATGCCTTCAAATATATTGTTCATCCCCAGCCGGTCGAGAACCATTTCAGCGTGGTTCGTGGAAGCATTGGTGTAGATTAATTTTCGGCCAGGCAGTTGGCGGATCGCGTCAGCTAGAGCGGGATTGGGATATACTTCTGTCAGGTCCATCGGCGTCATTTCGTCGTAATACCGAGACGGATCAAGCCCATGATGCAACATTAAACCGCGCAGCGTCAGCCCGTAATCGCGGAAATATGATTTTTGGATGTGACGCGCCTCTTCTTTATCGACGTTTAGAAAATTTGCGACAAAATTTCCCATATGCTGATCGATCTGCGTGAGTAATTTTTTCGTCACTGGGTATAAAGTGTTGTCCAGATCAAATATCCAAGTATTGATTTGGTCAAAATCTGAAGCTGTTCTGATGATTGAGGAATTTGTATTTGGGCGGTTCATAGCGGGTGCAATTTGACCCGGTCCGAGGCATAGCGCAAGGTATCTCACACCACCTTTTCAGCAACACACCAGAAATATTCAAGACAGGTAAATCCGTTTGGCCGAATTCTGCCTTTATCCGTTGGATGGGCTGGCTCTTTCTAGTGCACCATGAAACAATAATTTGGAGACATCGGCTGATTGCGCAGTGAATTAAGGCGCCTTAAGACCTTTGGATCAGGCAAAACCCACATTGCTCCGTGTACTAAATTAATAGCTATGCAAAGGAGATTGCACGGGTAGAAATTCTCTCGGATTTATACAGAAGTCTTCGCTTTATTTGCGTTTTCTACGCGAGAGCTGGTCACGGATCAACGTTCCTACCCCATGTTCTGTGAATATCTCCAGCAAAAGCGCATGTGGCACCCGGCCGTCTAAGATAACAGCGGCATCAACGCCTTTACCAACGGCATCGAGACAAGTTTCCACTTTAGGTATCATGCCACCGTTAATGGTTTTGTCCCGCTTACGGGCGCGTGCCTGCGCAGCTGTCATCTCTGGGATTAATTTGCCCTTCTTGTCCAGTAC
>CAYZMI010000073.1:9043-10306 GCA_964479475.1 uncultured Rhodospirillaceae bacterium
TGGATCAGGTTGTTATCTTTGCCCGATATTCCGATCGCTCTGCCCCCTGCTTCGCTGATTGCGGTCACGATTTGTTTATTTATGCTGCCGGACAGTACCATCTCGACAACTTTAACCGTTTCCTTGTCGGTCACACGAAGCCCATCGACAAACGAGCTTTTGATTTTGAGCCGTTCAAGCATCTCACCAATTTGCGGCCCCCCGCCATGAACTACAATTGGATTGATACCCACTTGTTTGAACAAGACTATGTCGCGCGCGAATAGCTCTGTGAGAGATGCATCGCCCATGGCGTGTCCGCCGAATTTCACGACAAATGTTTTACCGGTGTAAAACCGCATATATGGCAATGCCTCGGATAGCGTGCGTGCCTTCTCCAGCCAAATGGTTCGCTCCGCCGCCGATAATTCCTTCTTATGTTTGTTATTACTTAGGTTTTTACTCGCCATGGCGCGGCACTCTATCTGAATTGATCGGTAGCTGCCAGCGTTGCAAGCGACACTCGCAATGCCTCAATACCGTTGCCCGTTTGTGAACTGGTGCCCATTATTTCGGGGTGTGCGGCTGGGTGTTGGGGAAACATGTTTTCGATGTCTCTAATGAGTGCCGTAAGGGTGGGCTCTGAAATCTTATCGGTTTTCGTTAGCACAAACTGATAGACAACTGCGGCGGTATCCAACTCCGTCATCAGAATGATATCGCTGTCTTTAATTCCGTGACGTGAATCGATGAGTAAACAAAGTCGGCGCAGGTTTGGTCGGCCCAAAATGTAGGCATGAATGAGATCTGTCCATGTGCTAATTTTTTTCTTCGATGCGCGGGCATATCCGTAGCCGGGCAGATCTACTAGCATCAATGAATTGCGCAATTCGAAAAAGTTAATTTGTTGTGTTCGGCCCGGCGTTCGTGATGTGCGTGCCAGTGCATTGTGACGAGTTAGCGCGTTAATTAGACTAGACTTTCCCACGTTAGAGCGTCCCGCGAAGGCTATCTCCGGGAAGTTTGGTGGTGGCAATACATCTATGCTTGTTGCGCCCGCAACAAATCGACATTCGAGTTCAAAAAGCTTACGGCCGTGCTCAAGTACCTTTTGATCAATTCGGCTGTCCGTAGATTCCATTGGGCGTCCCGGGTTCTATTTAGCCCCGTCTTTCTTCTTGTTTTTTTTATTACCTTTTGTTTTAGATTTGGATTTTGTGTTTCCTGTTGATTTTGTGTTTCCTGTTGATTTTGTGTTTCCTGTTGATTTTGTGTTTCCTGTTG
>CAYZMI010000073.1:10406-10495 GCA_964479475.1 uncultured Rhodospirillaceae bacterium
ATTTTGTGTTCCCAGATACTGTCGGTTTGCTAATTGTATGCCCTGAAGCGGTTACTCCCATTCGGCGCATTATGACCCACTGTTGGCCG
>CAYZMI010000074.1:0-1888 GCA_964479475.1 uncultured Rhodospirillaceae bacterium
GCCTCTAATTGACGGCGCAAAACTCGTTCATTGTTTTGGTTGAGTTTTAAAACCGCTTTATCGCGTTGGACATCCACATAGGCAGTGCCAGCGTTCAGAATTACATCCTGTTCAACAGAAGCAAGGCGTGCGCGCTGCGCCAAGACATCCTGTTCGGCACGGCGTGTCCGGGCAGCAGTACGGCCACCGAGGTATAGGTTTTGTTCGAATGATAATTCCGCCGTACGAGGGGTCCTGTCTTTTTGACTTCCACCGGCCGATGAACCTGGATTCGATTTAGTATAAACTTTGCCGAAATCATAATTTAGAGTGACCGTCGGGCGCCAACCACTCTGCGCCTCCGCAACACCCTCATCTACAGCACGTAACTCTGCGCGTGCCGCCAAAAGTTTTGGATTATTCAGATAGGCCTTCGCCAACGCTTCCGTGAGGCTCTCCGCAAACACAGGAGAAGCAATAATTACAGTTGTAATTATATAGACCGAAAGAAAACTGGCTTTAGTAAAATAAAACCTTGCTTTATCAAATGCCGCTTTTTTCAAAATACAAAACCCATTTTGGTTTTAAATCCCGGAAGCCTTGGAACCGACGCATCGAATAAAACCCTTTGCGATACGTTGCCATCACGCTTAACAAACAACATAGCCTTTCCAATTCCTTTGATGTCATCAATCACTGTTGCCAAGCGTCCTCCGTTAGCCAACTGATCTAAAAGTGTTTGAGGTAAAACTTCTACCGCACCGCTAACTAAAATGACGTCATAGGGTCCCTGAGTTGTATACCCCTCTTCAAGTCGACCTTCGACAACAATCGCATTGTCCGCCGCTAGCTCTGTTAATAATTCGTTTGCACGTGTTGCTAATTCATGATCGCTCTCCAAAGCAATAACCGTGTTGGACAAGCCAGATAGGATTGCGCTTGAATAACCCGTGCCGCAGCCGACATCGAGTACCATTTCATCAGGATTAATAGTTAAATCCTGTAATATGCGGGCAAGAACCATAGGTTCCATTAGATGTCGACCGTCCTTAAGAGATACGCTCTCATCGATATAAGCGATGGATTGTAATGTTTCTTCGACAAACAATTCGCGAGGTACGGTCTCAAATTGCCTAATTAGTGTCTCGTCAATAATTTTATTGGTACGAAGCTGGCAATCCACCATGTTTTGGCGTGCAGCATCAAAATCTGCCATGTATAAATTCTCCGACAAATAATAGACAGAGTAACTACTACGTCGCTGCATTCTTATAACCCTAGGTTTGAACCAGGACAAACAATCGGTTAATTCCGAAGCGGTCTTGACCTTTAAGCCCCGGAAGGCCTAATAGTGACCGTTCTGCCGTAACCCACCTACGTTAAAATGAGGCCCGGTGGGAGAGAGGCTATCCAGAGGATTGCAAATCCTTGTACACCAGTTCGAATCTGGTCCGGGCCTCCAAACCAAATAAGTGATTTTGGAATTGGGCTCATCCCTCTGCAGGGTTAAACAGTATCAACAAAACTTATTATTGATTTTGTCCTATCCCTTATCGATAAAACGGTCCGCCGCGTCCCGGTCAAGTGTGAGACCCAGGCCGGGTTCTTCGGGCATCTCTAGCCACCCATTGTCATGGGTGGGTAGGTCTTTAAATATTTGCTGACAGGACGACACGGCATTGAATTGCCATTCAACCGCTGTACCATTTTGAACACCAGCCTGGAGATGTCTATTATGTAAAGGCATCCCGCCGCCGTTAGAAATTTGCATGTTGAAGGCAGTCGCCATACCAGCAATCTTCAAGCATTGTGTGAGGCCGCCCGTAATGATGACATTGGGTTGAATTATGTCAACTGCACCTGCCAGGAGCATATCTCGAAATCGATAGGCCAGGCCTTCGTTTTGGCC
>CAYZMI010000074.1:1988-5656 GCA_964479475.1 uncultured Rhodospirillaceae bacterium
CCGCTTTGTGCCCAAGGGGTAGCGGTCCATGACATCACGTGCCAAACCCTTTCGTGGGCAAGACTATTTAGACCAACAATTGCTGGTCCCAGCACACTGTTGACTACTTCGGCTACCGGCCGTGCTTGTGTAATGGAAGTTAGACCATGACCGATAAGACCGGTATCTGTTTCGACTTCGACGATTGTGACACTGTTTATCCCCGTACGATCGATACCGAGGGCTGAAAATTCGACTGGAATTCGGAGTGGAACTGCCTCGACGCGGGCAATTTTCATCAGGCAGGTAAAGCTTCAACGCCGCCATGGGCCACGGACCAGCCAACCGGATCGTTGAGGTAATTTTCAACTTCACGGAGCGTATTACTATCGAAAAATTCACCTTCTTTGGCTACTTCAAGAACGTCCCAAAATGTAGCAAGTGCGTGCATGGTAACACCAATGTCTGACATCACCGCAGCACTGTTCGGAAATATACCGTAATGAAAAACGACGAACACATGATCGACTGTGGCGCCCGCCTTTCTAAGTGCAGTGCAAAAATTTGCCTTGCTACGCCCATCCGTCGTTAGGTCTTCTACCAATAATATTCGTTGGCCCTCTTCCAAATGGCCTTCAATTTGTGCGTCACGCCCAAAACCTTTAGGCTGTTTTCGAACATATTGCATTGGCAACATCAGACGATCAGCCATCCATGCCGCAAAAGGTATACCGGCAGTTTCACCACCCGCAACCGCATCGAACCGTTCGAACCCAGCATCACGCAAAATTACAGACGCCCCGAAATCGATAATAGTTTGGCGTAATCGAGGATAAGAAATCAGTTTTCGACAATCGATATATACTGGACTTGCCCAACCAGAGGTAAAAATGAAAGGTTTTTCCGCGTTGAAATGAATGGCTTCCACTTCTAAAAGCATTTTTGCGGTAAGTTGTGCAATCAGCGCCTTTTCTGGGAAGGCCCCACCTACTGCCATCTTGCCGTACTCCCTTTAAAAACGCTCTATCCGACGCGTGGCGCCTTTATATCGGGTTGCTCACAGACAAACAATGCGCGCGCCCAAATTCAGGTATCAAATTGCTTACGGTACATTGTACATGTAATTAAAGTGAATTAATAAATTCACTCCTTGCTTAGCGAAGCGTCAGAAGACAAATGTTAAATTCCTACAAACAGCCTTGTTCATTTAACTGCATAACATTGTTAATAAACAATAAGTTAAGAGACTACAATAAGTAGATGAATTAACTTATTTTATTATAATTTAGGCAAAATTTTGTCATTCATACAAAATTTTGTATTGTACAAATTAGGTCTTGGGGAATGCATTGAGACAATTTGCTAATATGACCTTTGACCCCAATATTCAATTAGGCGTCTATCGTCGATAAATTCCGTTTCTGGGATAATTTTTAAAGTATTATCCGGGTGTTCTATAGGGAGACAGGCATGTTTCTATATGATCGCTGGTATACCGCAGCCCAATCTACAGCAATCACCAATACACCCGTTAAAATTTGTATACTCGAAGAGCCCATAACTATGTTTAGGTTGAAATGCGGAGATATTGTAGCCCTTGAGGATAAGTGTCCCCATCGCCATGCGCCGCTATCGAGGGGCGAGATAAAAAACGACACAATTCAATGCGCCTATCATGGTTTACGCTATGACAAAAATGGAACCTGCGTACACATTCCAACGCAAGAACATATTCCAGAGAATTTAAAAGTTAAAAAATATACAGCCATTGAACGGCATGGGCTGATTTTTATATGGATGAAACGTCAATTTGAGCCGCAAGATCAATTATTCTACGAATTTCCATGGGAAGAAAATGAAGACTGGCAGGACGTCTTTCTTCAATTTGATACAAAATTTAATTATCGATTATTAGTAGACAACCTGATGGACCTTTCGCATCTCGGCTATCTTCATAAATCTACAATTGGAATTGCAGCAGTCGCCGAAAACGCTAGACAACAAACAATCCGTGATGGTGAAAGAGTAAAAGTAATTCGCCAAATGTTGAATATTGACCAAGCTCCTACACACTTGGCATTGACAGGGTATGACGGCAAAGTCGACAGATGGCAGAGTATAGAGTTTTGCCCTCCAGGTTATTTCTGGGTGCAGACGGGTACCGCAATTACAAGAAAAGGCGTGGAAGATGCCACCGGTAATAACCTTTTAATCAAAAGGAACTCCGTACATATGGTCGTACCTAAGTCGAAAAACTCGACTAGCTATTTCTACAAGACAGTTCATAAGCCATACCAAATGACCGATAAACAGAAAAAATTATTCGAGGAACAGATGAGAAATACATTTATGGAGGATATAGATCTCTTAAATGAAATATCGGCAGGTAACACCTGGAGCGAACAAAAAATTGATGTCGCGGCGGATTCGGGCGCTGTCCAAGCTCAAAAAATGCTGGATAGCTTGATTAGTGCACAATGCGATGATTGACACAATCCATGAACTAAACGCCCCGATATAGTTACAATGTCCAAGTAATCGGTTTACCGGGATCGAAGCTGCTAAGCGCTTCACCGGTATTTTCCACTATGATAGGATCAAGTGATTTTGTTGTTTCCCGCCGCAATGTTATTGTTGTTTCATTTATAGGAAGGCCGTAAAAAGCCGGCCCGTGTAATGACGCAAAACCTTCAAATTGATCCAATGCATCCTCTTCATCAAATACTTGCGCGTAGAGTTCAATCGCTATCGGTGAATTAAAAATTCCCGCGCATCCGCAGTCCGTTTCTTTGGCGCTAATTGGATGTGGCGCTGAGTCCGTGCCCAGGAAAAACGATGAATTACTACCAGTTGCCGCGGCACGCAGCGCAAGACGGTGATGTTCTCTTTTGGCAATAGGCAAACAATACATATGAGGACGGATCCCACCCATTAGTATTGCGTTGCGATTGATCATCAAATGATGTGGCGTAATCGTTGCGCCCACATTGGCATCCGACTCTTCTACAAATGCAACGCCGTCGGCCGTTGTTATGTGTTCCAATACAATTTTTAATTTCGGATAATCTTTTACAACCCAACTTAAAACTCGATCGATGAATATGGATTCCCTGTCAAAAATATCAATATCAGGATCCGCTTCCTCACCATGTATTAAAAGCGGCATGCCAATTTTTTCCAAACGTTCGAGAACCGGTCGAATATTATCCCATGATGTTATGCCATAGTCAGAATTAGTGGTCGCATTCGCGGGGTAAAGCTTTACAGCCGTGAATACTTTCTCAAGGTAGCCGTGTTCCAACTCATCAGGGTCGGTGTTATCTGTTAAATAACACGTCATTAATGGCTGAAATTCAGAGTCTGCGGGCAAAGCATTTAAGATCCGATCTCTGTAGGCGATCGCATCAAAAGTTGTTATCACCGGTGGCAGCAAATTAGGCATAATTATGGCTCGCCCAAATTGTCTTATTGTATAAGGTAAAACGGTCCTCAATAAGGCATCATCTCTCAAATGGAGATGCCAGTCATCGGGTTGACGTATGGTCAAACTATTGAGTTTGCCGGTCACTCGAGTGCCATTTATCAGCTTAGACAGGTGGGTTTAGCAGCGAAGTATATAGTACATCGGTGCCATGCATAAAATCATCCAACTCCATCGCTTCGTTTGGATTATGCGATCCGTTTTCATT
>CAYZMI010000074.1:5756-10391 GCA_964479475.1 uncultured Rhodospirillaceae bacterium
GGTATCCCACGTGCTACCATTACGGGGCCCTGCTCTATATGTAACTCCAAATACGCAGCAATTTGAGAAGGCTGAATTAGCTTTTCTCCATTAGCTATACGCTCCACTGCTGCCCCAGCATCCTTCATATAGCTACCTAGTGTTTTCCCGGTGAAACGATGCCTGCGATCTAGATCGTTTTTGGCAAGTTCACCGAATAGGGCGCTAGACCCTAGATAACACAAATCGAACCATGCACTTTCTTCACCCCTTAGAGCCATTACGCGAATTGTACGGGGCGGGATAACATTTGTTCTCTTCATTCTAATAATTGAAATCAAACCAGCAATGACACCAGCGGCGCCATCGAAATTTCCACCCTGGGGAACAGAATCAAGGTGCGAACCACACACGATGCAAGGTTCATTAGGGTCGTTCCCTTCCAATTCAACAATCAAATTTGCAGCTTCATCGAAACGGACCGGAAGACCCTCTTCTTTTGCTAGTTTTTCAACATAATTAATCGCAGACTGCTCACCAGGCCCATATGAATCGCGGCTAACCCCAGGTCCATCCTGGCTCATATTTCGAAGATCCGAAAAAATCTTGTCTGCTAATTCAACCCGGGCCTTTCGATCGAATTCCCCTGTGTCAGGAAATTGTTGGACGACAGTATTCATCTCACTGCCTCATAGTTATCAGGTAACAATTCTTCATCTTGTACTGCGCCAATGAGCTGTGTGACATTTTGTATGCCTTTGTTCCTACACCATTGTAAGAGCTGATCTATAATTGTGGCCATTGTAATAGGGTGTTGGAAGGTAATTGTTCCTACTTGTACTGCAGTAGCTCCTGCCAACAAGAACTCCACTACATCTCGGACATTGGAAATACCCCCACAACCAATTATGGGAATGGACACAGCCTTGGCACATTGATACGTCATACGTAAGGCTATCGGTTTAATAGCTGGGCCGGACAGACCACCCATTATGGAACCGAGAGTGGGCCGCATGGTTTCCGGGTCAATCGTCATGCCTAGAATTGCGTTGGCGACAACGAGCGCGTCTGCTCCGCCCGCTTCTGCAGCGGAGGCAATCTGTGCAATATCCCCTACATTCGGTGTCAATTTGGCCCACAGAGGTTTGTTGGTTGCGGCCCGTAATCTACGCATGACTGTTTCGGTCAAATCGGCATGCATGGCAAATGCCTTGCCATCAGCTTCCAAGTTTGGGCAGGAAATATTGGCCTCGATAACATCCACGTCACGGACACTAACGTCATGGCAGAGTGACGCAAACGCCTCTGGGGAATGGGCTGAAATACTGGCCACTAAAGGTGGTTTAAATATACGGTAGGCCGGAACTGTCTCATTTAAAAAGGAGTCGATTCCCTTACAGGGTATTCCGATTGAATTAAGCATCCCGCTAGGAGTTTCTGAAACTCGGGGTGTAGCATTACCAGAACGAAACTCACGGGTAATAGATTTGGTTACCAACGCTCCTAAGCAATTAAGATCAAATACGCTAGACAGCTCCGGAGAAAATGTACCCGAAGCCGGCATGATAGGATTAGCGAGGGGGAGCTGGCCGATCCGGACACTTAAATCTACCAAGACAGGGCCTCCTGTATATCGAAGACTGGCCCTTCACAACAAACGCGCCGATGAGTTATTTCACCCTCTATATCGAAAGAGCGAACACAACAGAAGCACATACCGAGCCCACATGCCATTTGTTGTTCCAGTGCAACTTGACCGGGAATGTTGTGTACGCCGGCGACTTCTTTCATTAACAACATTAGGCGATTGGAGCCGCAGGTATAAAAGCCATCTGCCTTATTCTTAGAAATTAATCCTAAAAGGATAGATTTCACATTATCTACCTCGCTGGATCCATCCTCGTCAGTGACAGTGATGACCTCGGCTCCCATCTCCTCAAATACGTCCTCCGACATTAAATATTCTTTTTTCTGGGCACTTAGAATTGCCGTAGTGCGAACCCCCTGGCCTGTGGCGGATTGCGCCAAGGGCGCTAATGTCGCGAGCCCTACACCGCGACCCAATACAGTAATATGCTTCCATGCGGGGTTGATATGAAATCCAATCCCGAGTGGTCCCATAACATTAAATGTATCCCCTGCCTTAAGGTTAGCCATCCCCAAGGTTCCGGAACCTACACACTTATATAAAAATTCTATGCAACTATTGGCTTGGTCGATCCTATAAACGCTCATTGGACGGCGTAGAAATGGCTGTCCCGCATCTGATGCAGGACATAGAAGATGAAAAAATTGTCCGGCTTTAACGGCTAGAGCCGCTTCAGGCGCCTCCAAAACTAATCGCTTATATCGACCATTTACCCAGTTGTTCGAAATAACAACAGAAAGAAATTCCGAAACCTCGAATCCAATTTCTATGTTCGCAGTAGCTTGCGAAGTTTGTAACGCTCTCGTCTGCACTGGAATACTCCATGGCGAAAATTACGCCTCAATGAAGAAATTATGCATGAAATTAATTCAAATTTCAAGAATTATCTAAAAATTTAGACAAACCGAGACTTAAACATATAAAAAATTTGAAGAAATTTACCAAAACTAAGACTGAATTATTTCTGGTATCTTTTTAAAACGCTACGAGTAAATTCCGCAGCTTCTCGACCTTTAAGCGCTCGGCTCCACAATTCTGCAGCAGTATCTTCATGTAGTGAAATTGCTTCAGGAGCAGAGGTTATCATGGCAACACCTACCCGAACGTTAGGTTGCTCACCAAGTCTAAAAGGGCTTACTGCCAAAACAGGGCGGTCTGGCTGACGAAAAATTTGAAAACTCGCATGGGGTAGTGTGTCTCGAACAATTCCGATTTGTACACCAATTGGTTCTTCTTCCATAATTCGAACGGCACGTTGAACTTCTTTAAACGCTAATTCTCTTCGCCTATTCCGAACACGGGCAGGTAAATCCGGTCGCCCTACTAAGCCATTTCGTAAAAATCTATCCAATTCGGTTTCAGCAATTAAACTAACAATACTAGGCTGACGGCGCCGATAGGTTTTTTTACGATCACGTAGAATAGTAATGATTTCTCCTACTTCGACTACAGCACGATCTCGAGCTTCAACGGAATCTGGAATGCTTTCAACTAATACTTGTTCCAAAACCTTATCGTAAGCATCTGAAGTGAGTAGATAAGAAACTGGTCCAAATAGGACAATTATGTGTTCTACGGTTTGCTCAATCTGACGCATTCTCTCGAAAAACGCCAAAGCCGAGCTAACATATTCAACACCTACCCCGAGCAATGTGGGTACCGAAACTCCAAGTAGGTCCGCAAACCTCTCAAGGGTATCAATCTTTGCTACTTCGCCTTTTTCATACCGATAGAGTGCCGCACGGGAAATCCCGATTTTTAAAGCTACTTCGTCGGCGTTCATTCCAGATGCTATGCGAAAGGCCTTCAACCGATCGCCAATATCATCTAAACGAATGGCCATCTTAGAAATTTTTCCTAACCAAGTAGCAGTACTGAAAATTTAATCCAAAGGTGCAGAAAAGATTGTCTTTCCTGTTGCTCGTTCCACATAGCGGCCAAAACGAAATTTCACTTCCGGCCCATCCATGGGTGGCGACGCCCCGCGATAATCCATCGGATCAACTTCCAAATGGATAAATGTATGGCCCGGCTCTAATACAGCTTCTTCGAACTTTCCTTGGAGTTCATTCATCGAGCCAAAGGAGTAAACGCGTTCTATTCCAAACCCACGAGCGATTTCCGCATAATTATTTGTTTCACGGCCTGGCAACGGAACGTTGGACGTAGATCCATAAACGCGGTTGGAACACATAAAATGTTTGAGATTGGGGAGATTCATTTCGCGTTCTACCATCAACATTCCCGCATTCATAACAAACGCTCCATCACCACTGAATACCCAAACTTCTTTATCGGGTACGCCCTGGGCAATACCAGCGGCAAACATACTAGAGAGACTCATAGAGGCTTCGAGATAAAACACCCGCTCGGTGTCACCAGTTTCTGAATGCCAAATTTCCGAAGTAGTACCAGCGGAGGTTACTACCAATTCATCGTTCCAGCGGCTTGCAACATAAGCGACGGCTTCATGATACTGCATATCACACCTTCCCAAGCAAAAGTTTCTTAGGCAACACGACCACGGTCGGTCGGCTAATTTTACGAGAATGATGATAAGCCTCGGCAATCCTGGGTAACTGATCGCGGCTTTCGATAATCGTATGAGGCATATCGATAGAATTGATCACATCATACAAATAAAGCCCATTGGACACATGGAATTTAGCACCATCATCAAACGTACCCCGGCCAGTAACCATCATAAATACCGGAATTTCATAGGTGTAATTAATTTTGGTGATTGCATAGACACAAGTCATAAGACCTGATGCCCCCATCAAGACCGCCGAACCAGTTCCCGACAAAAACGCGCCGGAACACAGGGCAATTGCGGATTCCTCACGGTTAACTGGCACATGATTGAATCGATCGTCCTGTTCAAACCGGGCAATGGTTTGCGCTATCCAGTCATCAGGTAAACTGGCTACCAATGAAATACCCGCATCCGCGCAAATATCAACAATTTCTGTTGAAACATCGAGCGAATAACCTGTCTCCGTCGCCCT
>CAYZMI010000075.1:0-3533 GCA_964479475.1 uncultured Rhodospirillaceae bacterium
CAACAAGACCAATATGGTCGCAGGCAGCCAAACAGACGGGCTACGTGTTTGCGGATGCGCATTGTCATTCACGCTTGTTGCCGCTCTACCGTTATCTTTTGGAGAGAAATTAATTTGTTAGGTCAATTGCTAACGCGTATGTTGAATAATGCAATTCCTCGAATTAAATCCAACGCACGTTCGAGCTGATAATCGAAAGGTTGGTCTGAAGTTGACTTAGTTTTATTGTTGTTGCCGGGAATTACATTGTCGTCCGGTTTTTTGTTTTTTCGTTGGTCATTTGGATTGCTCAGTGCCCCCCGTAAATCTGACTCACGGGGGCGGGTACGTGGTTCTACTGTTTCCAGGCGCGCCTGTTTAACCTCTATATCGGGATCAATTCCCTTAGCTTGAATGGACCGGCCCGACGGTGTGTAGTAATGGGCGGTCGTTAATTTAATTGCACCGTGACTCGATAGTGAAATCATTGTTTGGACTGAACCTTTTCCAAAGGAACGGGTCCCCAAGACTACTGCCCGGCGGTGATCTTGAAGTGCTCCGGCAACAATTTCAGAAGCTGATGCTGAACCGCCATTAATAAGTACAGCGATTGGCAAGTTTTCTGCAAGGTCACCCTTTTTGGCATTGAACCGCTGTGCATTGCCGCCTCGGCGTGACCGGGTCGAGACTATTTCTCCTTGTTCTAGGAACGCATCGGAAACCTTGATGGCTTGATCCAGAAGACCCCCAGGATTATTGCGCAGGTCTAAAACAATGCCCTTTAATTCCCCACCTAGTTTTTCTTTAATTTTTTTCATCGAACGCTTTACGCCATCGTCGGATTGCTCACTGAAGGACGTAATGCGTACGTACCCGATCTTTCCTTCGGTACGCCAGCGCACTGAGCGAATCTTAATAATTTCTCGAGTGATAGTTACGTCGAAAGGTTCCCGGCCCTGACGGCTGATGGTCAGCTTGATGTTTGAATTTTCTTTTCCCCGCATTTTTTCAACGGCTTCTGCTAGGTTTAATCCTTGAACTGATTCGTCGTCCAAGTGGGTAATAAAATCTCCTGGCTTTATGCCCGCGCGGAAGGCGGGTGTATCGTCGATTGGTGACACGACCTTAACAAACCCATTTTCCAAAGTGACTTGAATGCCAAGTCCGCCGAACTCACCACGGGTTTGTACTTGCATATCCTTAAACTTTTTTGGGCTCAGATAGCTGGAATGGGGGTCCAACGAAGTAAGCATGCCGTTTATAGCGGCCTCAATCAGTTTTTCGTCGGTGACTTCTTTGACGTAATCAGCACGAACCCTCTCGAATACGTCGCCAAATAGTTCGAGTTGCCGATAGGTTTCCGAAGTATTTGCTTCAGCTTGGCTAATAGCGGTATTTATAATTACGACAATGGCGGCTAAAACCGCAAACAAACCTTTCAGCATTATCCGTTCACCTTGGTTGTTGCCGCTGCGAGCCATGGAAGTGGATTGATAGGCCGCCCATTGCGGCGTAGCTCCATATAGAGAGCGGTTTCTGCCCTTTTGGACGTTGTCATGACACCAACTGGCTCGCCGGCTAAAACACTCTCCCCGACTTGCTTGTCGATACGCTCCATACCAGCGAGAAGCAAATGATATTTGTCTTGATATTGGATAATTAAAAGCTCGCCGAGGCCGCGGAACGGTCCTGCGAAGACGATTATGCCGTCTCGCGGTGCTATAACAGTGCTTCCGGGGCGGGTTTTAAGCGATACACCTTTTGCGCTCTCACCATTCTTTAGATTTTCGCCAAATCGCCGACCGATATGTCCGCGGACTGGCAAACCGTTTGCAGCTAGTACCGGTACCTCGATCACGCGTCCTGGTATCGCAATGGTATTTGCGATCGGCGAATTGGGAAACAATCCGTTTAGTTGAATTGATGTTGGCAATTGGGGTGAAATATTCCTTTGTTGTTTTCTAGTCCGATTGATCTCTAGACGAGTTACTAAGTCTCGTAAAGTACGCACCTCCTTTGTTAGCATAGCGGTGCGCACCTGAAGTTTTGCGTGGGCGTGGCGGGATTTGGTTGCTAAAAGCTTCTTTTTCGAAAGCAATTTGGTCAAAGCGTTTTGTTGCTGTTTCAGTGCTATTCCTTCTCTCGAAATATTCTTGCGTGCCACAGCGATAGCATGTGTGAATTCTCTTATAGTGTCTAAATCCCTGCGCAGCTTTTGTCCCATAGACTGTAAAGCCGGCACCGTATTACGGAGTAACAAGGCACTTCGAATGGTGTCTATTGGATCTCTGGGCTGCGCGATTAGTACAATGGGCGGATGCATCGAAATCCTCTGCAACGCAACTAGCATGGAAGATAATTGTTGACGTCGTTTTTCGAGTGCCGTTGCGGCGTGATGCTGACGCTCCTTGAGCGCAGAAAGTTCGTCCTCAAGGTTCAACAGATTTGATTCATGTACTTGAATTCTCGCAGCGATGGCGATTGAACGGTGTATTAAACGATCTAGATCTGCTTCCGCAGCGGCAGCATGGCGGCTGAATTCCGATTCACGATCCTGAGCTTCTTTGAGCGCAATTTCCACATTCTTAATGGTTGATGAGGGGCGGGTTTCGCAATTCCCTGGACCTATTGAAATGGTAAAACTGAGAGCGAACGCCCCTACCAAAACCATAAACTGAGAAGTTGAAATACTATACAATTTCCGACAAAGAGTCATGCACTTGGCTATCGGCCTCCCTAGGTGCAGTGAAAATTAGAGAGCGTCCTGTCATTTGTGACGGAGTGGCTAGACACATTAAATCGAGCAATGTTGGCGCCACATCCGCCAATCGACCATCTCTGATGGACAGTATTTTGTCTGGGGCGTTGACCAAAATCGCCGGCACCTCATTCATGGTGTGTGACGTGAAGGGCCGGCAGTTTTCTAAATCGGTCATTGTTTCTGCGTTGCCGTGATCGGCAGTAATGAATAATGAACCTCCGGCATCGTATACTGCTTTTTCCAACCGCCCCAAACAGGTGTCTACTGTTTCAATCGCCTTGATGGCGGCGCTTAAAACCCCTGTGTGGCCCACCATATCGGGATTGGCGTAGTTAACGAAAATAAAATCGTAAATGTCAGATCTGACTGCATCGACCAGCTTGTCAGTCACTTTAACAGCCGACATTTCAGGCTGGAGATCGTATGTTGCAACCTTTGGCGATGGAATTAGGGCACGTTCTTCGCCGGGAAACGGTGCCTCGACTCCACCGTTAAAGAAATATGTCACGTGGGCATACTTTTCTGTTTCCGCAATTCGAAATTGACGCAGATTGGCCTTTGAGACCACTTCCCCCATGATCGCTTTCAGCGACATAGATGGAAATAAAGTCATCATCATGGGGTTTATGTGTTCCGAATATTCGACCAGACCGGCAGCAGCGGCAATTTTAAATTCCTGCGAACGTTTGAAACCATCAAATTCTTTATACAGGAGTGCTGTTAGAATTTCACGTGCGCGGTCGGCACGGAAATTGGCCATGAACACACCATCACCTTTTTGGATCCCCTGATA
>CAYZMI010000075.1:3633-5637 GCA_964479475.1 uncultured Rhodospirillaceae bacterium
GAAGGATTGCAGCAGCTGCGTTTGTAGCGCTTTTTCCATGTGCGTAGGCCAAGGCCGCATAGGCTTGTTCAATTCGTTCCCATCTATTATCTCGGTCCATCGCATAGTAACGTCCGCTTACGGTCGTAATCTTAGCTAACTTGGTTTTACTAATGCTATTTTCAAATTCAGCAATAAAGCCGTCTGCACTTCGCGGTGGGGTATCGCGGCCATCTAAAAAGGCGTGTACCGCGACGGGAATACCTAATTTATCAATCAATTCAACTAGAGCCGTTATCTGATTTTGGTGGGAATGGACGCCACCTGGCGAAATTAGGCCCATTACATGAGCAGTACCCCCGGTCGCTTTAAGCTTCTCAGTAAAGGTGACTAGCGATGGAATTTGATTAAGAAAACCTTGTTCAATAGCCCTATCGATTCGCTGTATATCTTGATCGACAATACGTCCAGCGCCTAGATTAAGATGTCCTACCTCCGAATTGCCCATTTGACCAGCCGGCAAACCGACATCAGTACCACATGTTTTAAGCAGGCTGTGGGGGTAATGGGCCAACATTCGGTCGAACACAGGGGTATTGGCCTGAACGATCGCATTTTGCTCCGCGCTATCGCTCCAACCCCACCCGTCAAGAACGCATAGGATGACCGGACGTCGGGGGTGGTGGCTCTCCATAACGATATTCCAATATTGTTATATTATCTGCGGCGACAACGTTCGCAATTTATGTGTTCACACATTTTACACCTAAACTCGTCTGTACTTCTTACTAATTATTCGGCGGACTACTTATTATTTAAATAGTTTTTGCCAACGGTTTTTTAATTCTCATTGGTTAAATTCTTTACTCCCGATGATAAGGGTGTCCAGCGAGGATTTGCTGAGCGCGATAGAGTTGCTCAAATAGAAGCCCACGCACTAATAGATGTGGCCAAGTCATCAGCCCCAAGGACAAAATTAGAGATGCTCGGTCGAGCACGGTTTGATCCAATCCACCCACGCCGCCTATCAAAAATGTAAATTCACTCCTGCTATTGTCGCGCCAATTGGCAAGTTGATTTGCAAAAGCGCGGCTCGATATATTTTTGCCCTTTTCGTCTAGTGCGATAATGACCGATCCTTTTGGGATAGACGCTAATAAGAGCTCTCCCTCTCGTTTGCGCAAAGACGCCGGTTGTAGATTTTTCTTTTCTTCAACCTCCCGAATTGATACCCCCCAATTGAGGCGCGATTGAAAATGCCGTGCGAGCGAGGCTTCGGGTTCGGATTTTAGTCTGCCAACGGCAATTAGGTTTATGCGCATTCCAATGCCTTTTCTTGTTGGGAGGGCTATTGGGACCGTTCGTTCGATGGATCAAGAACCGAAAAATCCGCCTCCCACATTTTTTCCAGGCCATAAAATTCTCGAACTTCTTGTCGGAACAAATGAATAATCACATCACCCGCATCTATCAGGACCCAATCTCCTTGTTGAATACCTTCAGGTCTAATGCCTATTAACCCTTTTTCTTTAAGAGCCTTTGTTAAATGTTCGGCGAGCGTAATCACCTGGCGCGATGAGTGGCCAGTGGCAATTACCATATAATCGCCAATGGTAGATTTTCCGTCTAAATTGATCACCACGATGTTTTCAGCTAAGTGGTCATCCATAATTTTTTGCACGAGCAAATAAAGTTCCTTTGCCCTGAAACCGGCCGTGCTCTGCATGGGGGGCTTTTTCGTTTCAGTCAATCGATCACCATTTGCTGCAAATTAACCTTTATGGGTAACGAATTTTCCGGCCCGAATTTGAGTGGCCGACGCCGGGTGCAACGATGTGTGAAAAAAATTCCAAGCGGGCGGTGTCTCGAATATGAGTCTTCGTGAATCTCTATTTGCGTGTCTTCTCGATGCGAATACGCCAGCGGCTTTTCCAGACAGTGCTTCCGCAGAATAAGGCGCGCGGTCAAAAATCGCAATTGGGATAAGACCAAATAGGCTATGCCAGTTTTTCCAACGGGGTAACT
>CAYZMI010000075.1:5737-10118 GCA_964479475.1 uncultured Rhodospirillaceae bacterium
ATCGCAATTGGGATAAGACCAAATAGGCTATGCCAGTTTTTCCAACGGGGTAACTGGCTGAGATTGTCAGCGCCCATAATCCAAACAAAATGTTTGTCTGGAAAACAACGAACTACCTCTGTAATTGTATCGACAGTAAAACGTGTGCCGAGTCGGGCCTCCAAATCCGTAATCAAAATTCGACGATCTTTGGATAATACACGAGCAGCGTAAAGCCGCTCATTGAACGGGGCCATGCCATCCGCTGATTTGAGTGGGTTCTGCGGGGAGACAACCCACCAGACGCAGTCCAAATCGAGGATTCTCATTGCCTGATGGCTGATATGTAGATGTCCTTCGTGGGCCGGGTTGAACGAGCCACCTAGGATCCCTATTCGGGTACCACCGGTCATTAGCCCCTGACGAATAATCGTTCGGCATATGTAGGGGTAATCTGTCAGGGGCGGACCTGCCCGTTACCGCGGATGATATATTTGAATGTGGTCAGCTGTTCTACTCCGACCGGGCCGCGCGCATGTAAGCGGCCGGTAGAAATACCAATTTCGGCACCCATACCAAATTCGCCACCGTCAGCAAATTGAGTTGACGCGTTATGCAGGACAATTGCCGAATCAACGTATTTCAAGAATTTCTCCGCAGCGATTGAATTTTGCGTGACGATTGAATCCGTGTGATGCGAACCGTGCTGGTTGATATGTTTGATAGCATCATCAACATTGTCCACATGCTTTATTGAAATAATTGCATCCAAATATTCCGTATCCCAATCTTTTTCGGTTGCCGCTATTACGCGATCATCTAACAATCTAGTGGCATCGTCACCGCGAATTTCACACCCTGCTTGTGATAAATTGTCAATAATGCTTGGCAAAATATCCTCAGCCAATGCTTGATCGATCAACAGGCTTTCCGTTGCGCCGCAAATGCCCGGGCGGCGCATCTTGGCATTATGAACGATTTCCACCGCCATGTCTGGATCCGCGTTGCGCTCGACGAACACGTGGCAATTACCATCTAGATGCGCAATTACGGGGATTCGGCTTTCGTTTTGCACGCGCTCAATCAAGGATTTGCCCCCGCGGGGTACGATGATGTCCACGTAATCGATCATGGTGAGTAATTCTCCTACCGCAGCACGATCTGTCGTAGGTACCATCTGGACCGCCGTGGCCGGTAGGTTCGCACTTCGCAATCCAGTCTGTAAACATTTTAGAATCGCTGTGGCGGTATGGAAACTCTCAGATCCGCCGCGCAAAATCGCCGCATTTCCTGATTTGATGCATAACGCACCTGCATCCGCTGTGACGTTTGGTCGTGATTCATAGATGATACCGATTACGCCAAGCGGGACCCGGACCCGCTGGATATTTAGCCCGTTAGGGCGGGGCCATTCGGCCATCACTGATCCCACTGGATCTTCAAGGGCAGCGATCTGCTCGAGACCTGTTGCCATAGTTTCTATCCGGGTTTGATTAAGCAGCAGGCGATCAAGCAAGGCACCGGCGATAGATTTCTTCTCAGCTTCTGCCACATCTTTGGTGTTAGCTGCCAGAATATCTGGTTGTGCTACGCGAATTGCTCTTGCTGCTTCGTGTAAAGCGCGGTTTTTCGCTTCTGTTGGAACGGATGCAAGCTCCTGCGTGGCCATTTGGGCTTTTTTGCCAAGGCACTGCATTTCCGCGCGCAGGGCCTTGGAGTCAATGAATTTTTCCGCGGGGGTCATTCCCGTTATCCCTCTAGCACTAAATCATTACGGTGGATCATTTCGCTCCGTCCGCGGTAGCCGAGCAATACCTCTATTTCACGGGTTTTATGTCCCATAATCAAGCTAGCGTCTTCAGATGAATATGCACATAGTCCACTGCCAATTTGTTTGCCCTTCTCTGTTTGAATGATCACCGCGTCGCCGCGTTCGAATGTGCCATCAACGGCCTTGACACCGGCTGGCAACAAACTTTTCCCACGTTTTAAGGCAAGCGCTGCACCATCGTCGACAATAATTTTTCCGGCTGGTTCCACGGTGCTGGCGATCCATTTCTTACGCGCCGTCATGGGGTTAGCTAACGGATAAAACCAGGTGGACCGGCCGCTTTTGCCTATCGCCGCCAGGCTATGATTTTTTTTACCTGTGGCAATGACCACCCGGCAACCCGCGCGCGTCGCAATTTTAGCAGCAGCGATCTTGGTTACCATACCGCCTGAAGCATAGCCTGGCGCAGCATCACCTGCCATGGCTTCAATCGCGGGGGTGATGTCCGTGACTTCCGGAATGAATGAGGCTGATTTGGTTAGATTCGGGTCCGCCGTATATAGACCATCGATATCAGATAACAAAACCAAGGTATCTGCGCTGATCATTTGCGCGACTCGGGCCGCTAGGCGGTCATTATCGCCGAAGCGAATTTCTTCAGTGGCAACGCTGTCATTTTCATTAATGATGGGTATCGCGCCCAGTCGGAGCAATGTTTCGACCGTATTACGCGCGTTCAAATGCCGACGTCGTTCTTCGGTATCACTCGGTGTTAACAAAATTTGTGCTACGCGCAAACGGTGGTGGGCCAGCGCTTCCTGATAAGCATGGGTCAGGCGAATTTGACCGGTTGCGGCTGCCGCTTGTTTTTCTTCAAGTTTCAGAACTCCCTGGCCCATCTTAAGGACATTCCGCCCGACAGCGACAGCGCCCGAAGAAACAATTATGATTTCTGTCCCTGATGTTTGGAGGATGGAAATATCTTCGCACAAAGTTGCTAACCATCGGTGTCGCAATCGACCAGATGGTTCACTGACTAAAAGTGCAGAACCAATCTTTATAACAAGGCGGCGCGCCGAGGTGAGTGACTTGGATTTTCCAGTGCTTTTCGAAGATTCTTTTGTCATGGCTGATACCCAGCGACCTCCGCTGGGCCGTTTATAGTCCGCCTTCCCATAATATGCGTAAGTAGTGCGCGCAGTATTTCATCGGTGCCCATCTTTGCCGCCCCAGATAATGAAAGCACCGTCTGAGCGCCAGCTGTTATCAGAGATTGGCACTTTTCCGCGACAGCTTCTTTGGTCATAGCATCTATCTTATTAAGGCCGACAATTTCCGCCTTACTATTTAAACCGTGGCCATACGCTTCCAGTTCGTCGCGAACTGTTAGCCAATTTTTGACGACGTTGTCTGCCGTACCGTCAATTAGGTGCAGCAAAACTCCGCATCTTTCAATATGTCCTAAGAACCGAACTCCCAATCCTGAACCCGAATGTGCACCTTGGATGAGACCCGGGATATCGGCCAGTACAAATTCTTCCTCATCTACATAAACAACGCCCAGCCCCGGCGAGAGAGTAGTAAAGGGATATTCGGCAATTTTTGGACGAGCACGCGTCACTGAGGAGAGGAATGTCGATTTTCCCGCATTCGGTAAACCTACCAATCCCGCATCGGCGATCAGCTTTAGCCTGAGCCAGACCCAAATCTCTTCTCCAATTTCGCCTGAATCGGCTCGACGAGGCGCACGATTAGTCGATGATTTGAATTTTGTATTACCACGACCGCCATGGCCGCCATGGCACAAAACGATTCGCGGATTGTCGGCTGTTAGATCGCCGATTAAGGCATTGTTGTCCTCCGTAAAAATTTGGGTCCCGGGAGGAACCCTGAGTATGCAAGGCTTGCCATTAGCTCCGGTACGATTGCTGCCCATACCGTCCTGACCTGGCCCGGCCTTGAAGTGTTGACGGTAGCGAAAGTCGATCAAAGTGTTAAGCCCGTCGGCAGTTTCCGCTATCACATCTCCGCCACGTCCGCCGTCGCCGCCTGCAGGTCCACCAAACTCGACATATTTCTCACGGCGAAACGCGATGCAGCCGCTTCCTCCGTCGCCAGCCTTTAAATAAACTTTTGCCTGATCAAGAAACTTCATGATTATTCAATTCACCTTCGCGGCGTTTGGCATAATATTAAAAACTATATCAAACGAAAAAGGGGGAATGCAGTTATTCCCCCTGTGCGATTGCCAACCGAGGCATTTCACCAGGGTTTTATTTAATCGGCTCCACAGACACATAAACCCTGTCTTTCGCTTTGCGACTGTAATTTACTCGCCCATTGGTGGTAGCGAAGATGGTATGGTCTTTGCCCAAGCCCACGTTTTGACCTGGATGATATTTAGTACCCCGCTGGCGAATAATTATATTGCCTGACAAAACATTCTGGCCCCCAAATTTTTTGACGCCGAGGCGTCGTCCGATCGAGTCACGACCATTTCGTGAGCTGCCGCCCGCTTTTTTATGAGCCATATGTCTTTACTCCTCGGATTTTTTGGCCGGAGCCTTTTTAGCTGCTTTTTTGGCCGGAGCCTTTTTAGCTGCTTTTTTGGCCGGAGCCTTTTTAGCTGCT
>CAYZMI010000076.1:0-1984 GCA_964479475.1 uncultured Rhodospirillaceae bacterium
TTCCCCTTACTCTGTCCTGACTTCATCTTCGGTCTGGTCAAGGGCCGCAGTCATAGCATGCCATGCCAAGGTCGCACATTTAATCCGCGTAGGAAACGCCCGCACGCCAGATAATGATTGGAGTTCTGCTAAATCTGCATCAGTATTTGCATCAACTTCACGGGTAATCAACATATGAAATCGATCGAATAAAGACTTTGCTTCTTCTGATGTTTTACCTTTAATCATCTCAGTCATCATTGAAGCGGACGCTATTGATATGGCACAGCCCCGAGCTTCAAAACATGCGTTTTTGATTTTATTTTCATTGACCAAAAGATAAACCGTTACCCGATCACCACACAAAGGGTTGTTGCCCCGGGCACGTCGATTAGCATCCTCCGCCGAACCAAAATTACGCGGCGTACGGCTGTGATCAAGAATTACCTCTTGATAAAGATCGGCCAGTCCGTCGTTCATGGTCCAAAGATCTCCTGAACACGCGCCAGCGCCGAAACCAGTGCATCAATATCCTCGCGAGTATTATAAAGACCTATAGAGGCCCTCACCGTAGCAGCAATATTGTAGCGCTCCATAATGGGTTGGGCACAATGGTGACCGGTTCGGACCGCAATACCTTCACGATCTAAAATTGTACCAACATCATGCGGATGTACATCTCCAAGAATGAAAGACAATATAGCAGTCTTTTCAACGGCTGTGCCGACTAAACTTAGACTATTTACCGCGCTCAACTGCTGCGTCCCATAGGCCAACAGATCATCTTCATGGGCCGCAATCCGGTCCAACCCTAAGCCATCGAGGTAATCAATCGCCGCACCTAATGCGATAACACCTGCAATATGTGGCGTACCGGCTTCGAACTTGAACGGTAAATCAGCATAGGTTGTTTTTTCAAAAGTCACCAAATCAATCATTTCGCCTCCCCCTTGATAGGGGGGCATATCCTCAAGTAGCGCTTCCTTACCGTAAAGAACGCCAATGCCGCTCGGCCCATACAGCTTATGACCAGAAAATACGTAGAAATCAGCGTCTAGTGCTTGTACGTCAATACCCAAATGCGGTATCGCCTGGCATCCATCAACCAAAACCACAACATCGCGTGCATGCGCCAATCGAATTATTTCAGCCATTGGGGTAATGGACCCGAGCGCATTAGATACGTGCGTCAAGGCAACCATTGCCGTTTTCTCATTCAGTAAAGATTCATAAAACTCCATATCCAATTCACCGGCATCGTTGACCGGAACCACCCTGATCACCGACCCAGTTCGTTCAGCTATCAACTGCCAGGGAACGATATTTGAATGATGTTCCATTTGTGACAAAATAATTTCGTCACCACTCTTCAAATTTTTTCGTCCCCAGCAATCAGCAACCAGATTGATGCCCTCCGTCGCACCACGCACGAGAATTATTTCACATTGGGATTTGGCGTTGATAAATGCCCGCACTTTTTCGCGGGCTGCTTCCATGGCATCGGTTGCTTTTTGACTCATGTAATGGACGCCACGATGCACATTGGCGTATTCGGTCTCATAGGTCCGCTTAATTTGTTCGATAACGCTTGTCGGCTTTTGAGCACTTGCAGCGCTATCCAAATAAACCAGAGGTTTATCAAATACAGTTTCACTAAAGATCGGAAAATCTTGCCGTGCACGTTCGGCATCAAAAATTTTAGTCACATCTTCGAACTTTGTCGCCACGGCTAGGCTACCTCCTCGACCGTAGTTGGCCCATTTAACCAAGCGGTTATGTAGGCTTCCAGGTAGGAGCGGACTGTATCATTGGACACATCATCGATCATCTCTGACGCAAACCCTTGAACCATCATATTTTGTGCCGTCACCGGATCAATTCCTCTGCTGCACAGATAAAATTTTGCATCCTGGTCCAATTCTCCCACCGTAGCACCATGACTGCATTTCACATCATCTGCGTGAATTATTAGTTCGGGCTTACTGTCCGCTTGGGCGTTCCGCGA
>CAYZMI010000076.1:2084-6723 GCA_964479475.1 uncultured Rhodospirillaceae bacterium
CGCCAAAGAAGCTATTTCAACACCACCGGGCAGATTATTAACGCGTGATAACTCCGGTGCATAATATCCATCGATAAATACCACCACATGGGCGTCTTCAATCATTAGAGAAATGATTTCTGGTACGGTATCCAAATTGGATTTCAAGGATGAAAACTTGGCATTATACAAGGATCTGAGATCAGTGTATTTCCACGTCTCCTCTCGCCGCGTAGGCAATCCTGTTTGCGACAGAATCTCAGCCCCCTGACCTCGTAACGTGGCAACCCACTCGTGGGACGCTCCAGGTAAATCAGCTTTCAATGCCTCATACCCTGCCAAATACCGTGCTGCAGTGGGGTCGGATGGAAGTTGTAAATTCGCCGTCACGTCACAAATCTCACCTACGCCGCTTCGGTATCTTCCAAACCCAGCATGCCGTAACCCTTTTCTTCAAGTTCAAGCGCTAATTCTTTACCGCCGGACACAGCGATCTTGCCGTCGGCCAATACATGAACTTTATCCGGAATAATATAACCGAGCAGACGCTGATAATGGGTGATCAACAACGCGGAACGATCCGGCGAACGTAGCGCATTGACACCATCCGCAACTGCTTTGAGTGCATCGATATCGAGGCCAGAATCGGTTTCGTCTAGTATGGCAAACTCTGGTTCCAACAGTGACATCTGCAAGACTTCGTTGCGTTTCTTTTCACCACCCGAAAACCCGACATTAACCGGACGCTGGAGGAGTTTCTCATCCATTTTTAGCGATTTAGCCTTCTCCCGTATCAGCTTAAGAAAATCCACCGCGGATATTTCCTCTTGGCCACGATAACGACGCGTCGAATTGAGCGCGGTACGTAAAAAATTCATACTCGACACACCAGGAATTTCCACTGGATATTGAAACGCCAAAAAAATACCTTCGCAGGCGCGCTCCTCGATTTCGAGACCGAGAAGGTTTTTGCCCTTGTAAAGAACCTCACCGTTTGTAACGTCATAACCTTCGCGCCCCGACAACACGTAAGACAACGTGCTCTTGCCAGATCCGTTAGGGCCCATGATGGCATGGAACTCCCCCGCCGCAATTTCAAGGTCAACGCCTTTCAGGATTTCCTTGCCATTAACGGTGGCATGAAGATTTTTGATGGAGAGCATGTTTGCCTTTTCTTCCAGCGCGTTACCTCTTATCCCACGCTGCCTTCCAAACTAACGGCAAGAAGCTTCTGCGCTTCCACGGCGAATTCCATAGGCAGTTCCTTTAGCACTTCTTTGCAGTAGCCATTTACAATTAACGATACAGCGTCCTCAGCCGATAGCCCGCGCTGCATAACGTAAAATAGCTGATCTTCACTAATTTTAGATGTAGTGGCCTCGTGCTCCACCTGAGCGGATGGGTTCCCTGTCTCGATGTAGGGAACAGTATGTGCACCACATTCATCACCGATTAGGAGCGAGTCGCATTGAGTAAAATTACGTGCACCGTCGGCACCTCCAAGTACCTTAACTAAACCGCGATAGGTGTTTTGTCCGCGCCCCGCAGAAATACCTTTCGAAATTATAGTGCTCGACGTGTTGCGACCCATATGGATCATCTTCGTGCCGGTATCGGCTTGCTGAAAATTGTTGGTCAGCGCCACTGAATAAAATTCCCCTACCGAATTATCCCCTTCGAGTACACAGCTCGGATATTTCCAAGTTATAGCAGACCCCGTTTCCACCTGAGTCCAGGAAATCTTTGATCTACGACCACGGCAGGCACCTCTCTTGGTGACAAAATTATAGATGCCGCCTTTGCCGTTTTCATCGCCTGGATACCAGTTTTGAACCGTGGAATATTTTATCTCTGCATCATCATGGGCGACTAGTTCTACGACAGCAGCATGTAGCTGGTTCTCGTCACGCATGGGTGCAGTGCAGCCTTCCAAATAGCTGACATAAGATCCCTCGTCGGCAACTATAAGCGTGCGTTCAAATTGGCCGGTTTTCGCTGCGTTAATACGGAAATATGTTGACAGCTCCATTGGGCAACGAACGCCTTTCGGAACGTAAACAAAGGTGCCGTCGCTAAACACCGCTGAATTGAGCGCCGCATAAAAATTATCGGCCTGGGGCACAACTGTACCAAGATATTTTTTTATTAGTTGTGGATGGTCTTGCACTGCCTCACTAATCGGGCAAAAGATGACACCGGCTTCTTCGAGTTTTTCCCTGAAAGTCGTTGCGACCGAAACACTATCAAACACCGCATCTACTGCAACACCAGCCAATATAGCGCGCTCATGCAATGGAATACCGAGCTTCTCGTATGTCTCCAGGAGTTTTGGATCAACCTCATCGAGGCTCTTGGGGGCATCATCATCTGATTTTGGCGCCGCGTAGTAATAAGCATCTTGGAAATCGATAGGGGGATAGTCGACAAAAGCCCATTTGGGTTCCTTCATATCTAGCCACAAGCGAAACGATTCGAGACGCCAATCTAGCAACCATTCTGGTTCGTTCTTTTTACCGGAAATAAATCGCACAATATCTTCGTTAAGGCCCTTAGGGGCGAATTCCGAATCAATATCAGTAACAAATCCGTACTTATAATCACTGGATTTAGCTACCTGTTCGACGGTTTGGGGAGAAATTTCAGCCATCTTCTACTCGCGTACAGTCATGCTGCCACCGCGTTCATAGGGCCGATGTGGGACGAAGGGCGCCATCTGCGGCGTCATGTCAGCAAGTGTAATTCCCTGCAACGCACCAACGACTGCCTCATTAATTTTTTTCCAGTTAGTCCGGGTCGGGCACAACGCCTCTATATCGCAGACGCCGTCAGCTTCAACCGTACAATCGGTCAAGGCGATCGGACCATCCACAGCGACAATAATCTCGGTCACAGGAATTTCAGAAGGATCCCGCACCAGCGCATAGCCACCCTTTGTACCACGCTGAGACTCAATTAATTGCGCCTGAGCGAGTCGCTTAAGCGTTTTAGCTACTGTCGGGACAGGTAATCCAGTCACCAGCGCCATATCGGGTGCTTGCACCAAGGATCCGGGACGGCTGGCTAATTGTGTCATCAAAACGATCGAATAATCAGCGAAACGGCTTAATTTTATCAAAGGCTTAGCTTTTTATCTTCTATAAAGGACCAATTTGGTCCTAAAGGGAAAATAAGTAATTTGTGCCTTAAGTCAAGCCATACTGCCCTCCTAATTTAAGAAACTATTTTAAATGAAATCGGTCTGCCGACGCAGCACCCGTCCGGATAGGGCGCCGGTGTGTTCTCCCCCTTGCAGCGTGGGAACTCCATTGACCAACACTGTATCCACACCAACTGCGAATTGGTGTGGATCTTCGTACGTTGCCATCTGAGCGATCGTCGTCGGGTTGAACACGGTAATATCAGCTCGAAAACCCGGCTTAAGCACTCCTCTATCCTTTAGTCCCAACGCATTCGCTGACCTACCTGTCATTTTGTATACGGCAACATTTAATGGGAGCAGACCAAGATCGCGGCTGTAATGCCCCAAGACCTTCGCAAACGTACCGTAAAAACGGGGATGTGGACGCCCCTGACCTGTTGTTCCGTAGGGAGCCACTGAATTACCATCCGAACCCACCATAATTTCACTAGATCGGATAAAATCCCGCAAATCATCCTCAGAAATACTTTCAACCAATACGCGGGTTTGGCCCTGGTCCTCGATAATATAGTCGAGCGCCATATCAAACCCGTCGATCGCTCGTTCGTCCGCAATGCTTTGTATAGTGCGTCCTGCATATTGCGGCAAATTGGGTGAGATGGAGATGCGCACGGCATCCCATGAAGGGATGCGCCCAAAATTATTTAGGCCTTCCTCGTCTATTTCTCGGCGCAACCTAGCCCGGTCATCGACATTGGCTAGACGTGCCAAAGTACCTTCTATCCCGCCTTCCTGTAACCAGCTAGGCATTAGGTTACGCAGTGGATTACTTGCCGCGGTATAGGGATAGACGTCACAATCGATGAGCACGCCGCGATGCCGAGCATCCTTTAATATGCGCATCGCCTGCTTGGCGCCTCCCCAATTATCTAAGCCGGATAGCTTCATATGAACGATCTGCACATGAACACCAACCTGTTCTGCAAATTCCAAGGTTTCATGCACGGAATCGAATACCGTATTACCCTCGTCACGCAGGTGGGTGAAATATCTCCCACCTTCTGTCTCAAGCGTGCGCCCTAATGCCACTAGCTCTTCCGTTTCAGAAAACGAGCCTGGCGCTGTAAAAAGCCCCGATGACATACCAAGCGCGCCAGCGTCCAATGCCGCTTTAAGCAACGACCTCATATGCTCTAATTCAGCTGGGTTTGGTGGCCGGTCCTCCAAACCCATTGCCATCAACCGCATAGTGTTGTGACCCACCAGATGGATCGTGTTCACCGAAAGCGACGGATATGTGGACAAATAATCGGCAAAGCCGACCTCCTGAAAAGTCAACCAAGGGGCGCTCGGACTAAGGTACTCAGCAAGCGCATCGACTTTGCCTGGCAAGACTGGTGCACATGAATAACCGCAATGTCCGATGACTTCCGTGGTAACGCCTTGATAGATTTTGCTCTCTGCCAACGGCATCAATGGCAGTGTCCAATCAGAGTGGGTTTTAATATCGATAAATCCCGG
>CAYZMI010000076.1:6823-10106 GCA_964479475.1 uncultured Rhodospirillaceae bacterium
GCAAGACCAACTTAGGGGCTCTGAGCGCAATGCCATGCGGGATTCATAAGGGAATTCTATGATACAATCGGATCGGGCATGCATCTGGCAAGTCAGAACTTGTCTTTGGTCAAACTCCTCTTTTGATAGGGCTTCGTCAGAAAATTCGTCGAGATCGTACTCGCCCTCCACACAATCAGCCTTACAGGTAGCACATGCGCCTTCCAAACAATCGGTCATTAAACGAATTTTATTGCGAAGTGCTGCCAAATAGATGCTGTCATTCTCATCGGCTTGAATCTGAACTGTCCGCCCGTCCTCAAATACCATAGTGACCTTGTGTTTACTCATTACCTTTTAATTGGCCTCTTCTTTAATCCTAATGCCCGGGGGCACCTCAAGTGTCCGACTAAAATTATGTGCAAACAATTCTTTGTTACAAACATATTTATGCGGTCAAGTTTAACGTTATTTAACTTCGTCTTTTTCATTAAGGTATGATCAATGGCTTGACAGCTTCACCCGCCCTGATCAATTCAAAGCCCCGAAGACTATCGGCAATGGGCAGTTCATGACTGTTAATTGGTTTTAGATCTACTGCCCCGGCGGAGACCAACCCGGTTGCAACCTCCCAACTCTCCCAAATACGCCGACCATGGATATTTTGCATTGACGGGCACTTTAGTAGCCACTGTGTAAAATCCACCGGAATGGCTTTAGGTGGTGCCCCCACCAAACGGAAATCTCCACCCTTTGCCAGGCAGGCGAAGACCGCATGGAATCCAGCCTCGGAACCAGAATATTCGATTCCTACGTCAACGCCGTTATCCCCGGTCAACTCAAATACTACAGAATTCAAATCCTCATTCGCTGCATTTACGCAACGGTCCGCCCCCATATCTTTAGCCGTCTTGAGCCGTAACGGATTTAAATCGCAGGCGATCACTTTTAGTGCGCCCAGAGCCTTCGCCGTTGCAATATTCATCAAACCAATAGGACCGCAACCATTAACCAAAACGTTCTTGCCGGCGACTCCCGAACCAGCCAACGATGCATGTACTGCAATACCCAACGGCTCCATCATTGCGGCCGTTGCCACAGGTAGATCCGGCGGATTTACCCACGCAATCTGTGCCGGAACCGTAATATATTCGGCAAAACCACCTTCGAAATCGATGCCTGGGTATGTGGTGTTGTTGCAAAGATGCGCGTTTCCTATCCGGCATTGACGACAGGCTCCACAAAACACATGACTTTCCAAACTTACGAAATCACCAACCTCCACACTTGAAACATCCGGCCCAAGTCCATCTACAACTCCGCATGCCTCGTGACCCAGGGTACGTGGTAAAGTCATTCGGCGCGCCATCCGAGGAGCCCAATGATAGATTTGCATGTCAGTACCGCAAATGCCGGCAGCTAAAACCTTTAGGCGAATTTCACCGGGCCCGGGTTCTATTGGGTCGCGCTCGCAGATTTCTAGCCCGCCTTCCCCCTTCTTGACTTTACACACAGCCAACATGGTTGCACTCCACGAACATTGTTATACTTAACCGCACAACGTAAAATTTATCCTTAACCTAACCCAAGACCAAACACGTCTTGGGAACTTCTCCAGGGGTCAGTTTTTTGTAAATGACAAATGAATGAATTTGTTAAACCGCCCTGATCACTTATAAATGATACACATCAATCGGGCCTTCGAGCCTATCATCAATAAAAGTAATTTTCTTCCGTGCAATTTTGAGTGACCCCTTATCGACCCGCCGTAGGGTAAAATCGTAAAGGCTCGCCCGGGTCTGTCCGCCGTGCTTCCCAAAGGTATGCACCAAACAATTGGCAAAAGCTAAAATCTCATCACCCGTAATATTTTCAATCAAAACGTTGCCCACTACGTGAACGGTACGATCTAGTGGTAATGATGCATACGAATCCCGAGACTCCAGACGAAATATTCGATCTTCCAAACCTCCCCTACTACGTAAATAAATGAGGTTGAGATGGGTTTCCGGGTCCGTTGTCGTCTCTTCTTCATTAGCCCAACTGGGCACCCAGTAAATTGCATCCTCAGTGTAGAGGTCTATCCACTCTTCCCATCTGCGACGATCAAGTAAAGTCGCTTCCCACTGAATGAGTTCTACGACTTTGTTTTTGAGTTCGGTATCAACTTGCATTAGTAAAATAAACTATTGCGCTGAAATCATATCGCGCCAACGACGATAAAATCCATAGAAGAGTGTTTCATTTTCCCAACTTGGGCTACTTGAAGCCGGCTCAAACCCGATCGACTTAGCACCTTCATCTGCACCGACCACCATGGTGCCAAGACCACGTGTCATTTCGTTCCACTTAGCCATCCGTCCTAACGCTCCGGCATGAGAGGCTTCCAGTGCTGCGATGTCGTCGGATGTCGCCATACCGGCCGTCAAATAAAAGTCTTCGAATTTACGTAATCGTGCCGCGCGCACTTCTGGATCCTCACCAATTGGTGCAATACAAAAGACAGTAACTTCTGCACGGTCAGCGGAAATGGGCCGTACTACGCGAATTTGTGTCGACGGATTATCCATAATCGCAACATTAGGAAATACTGTGAGGTTACGCCCCCGTGTCAGTATCCAATCAACATGAGCGGGGGGAAGATTGGCCTCGAGCCAGTTTTTCTTGCGATAAACCGGCCGGCGTTCAGGGGTGGTATGCGTAGCCCAGATGGACATGTGACCATTTCCAAGGTCATAGGCCCCGGATGGAACCTTTCCGGTGATCCTGCCACCTTCCGTTTGTGCAAGCCCCGTTGTTCCATCACGTTCTTCTCGATTGCGAACAGTCGCCGCAAATACCCGATGAACTGTCGAGACATGATGCCCGTCAACGGCATTTTCCATTTGCAATTTCCAGTTACCGCGAATGACATATGTCGAGTTACCTGGAACGACCTCTAATCCCTCAGGTGATTGTTCCACCAACAAGTCTATCCAAGTAGCTGCCGCTCCAAGATAATCAATAAGAGGATTTACTCGATCCGTCAGACTACCAAAGACAAATCCACGGTAACTCTCGGTACGTTCTATTTGGGTGAGATTAAATCGACTACGATCAAAACCATCAGCGCCAAATCCTTCTTCTTCGTTTTTGACGCGGACACAACGCCCGTCGCAATTGTAGGCCCAGCCGTGAAATCGACAGGTTAACACTTTTGCTTGGCCCTGCTTAACCGGAGTCAGAATTGCGCCACGATGGGAACAAGCGTTGACAAACGTCCTAAGACCACCATCCTTTTGACGCATAACGAATACAGGCTGCA
>CAYZMI010000077.1:0-8311 GCA_964479475.1 uncultured Rhodospirillaceae bacterium
GAGGGGAGATTAGGCAAATGAGTAAATTAGGAAAGAGCGTTGTGACGGTTTTAACCGTTGGCGGAATTCTTCTAATGGGAGCCTCCATCACGCCCGTGGTAGCACAGGGTAAGACCTATACGTTGAAGGTGGCGTCTTTCACGCCCAAAAAATCTGCCACGTCACGTTGGTTCGAAAAAACCAAGAAGCAACTGGCGAACAAGTCCGGCGGCAAGTTAGTACTAGAAATGTTCTATGGATCCTCCATGGGACCCATGCCACGTCACTATGACCTCGCACGCAAGGGCGTCGCGGATCTATCTTTCTTCCAGCATGGCGTCACCCGTGGACGCTTCCCCCTTGTAGAGCTCACCCACAGCCCGTACTTGGTGCCGTCAGGTGCAGCAGGCTCAATTATGGCGACTAAGATCGCAGCGGATCTTAAGGATAAATATCTTGCCAAGGAGCATAAAGGAACCCGGCTAATTTGGATCGTTTATAATCGGCCATCGGGCGTTTACGATTCCGGCAAAGCAATTACCAGCATTGAAGACCTCAAGGGTCGACGGTATCGGGCACCAACGCCTACAGACGTTGCAGTGATGAAAGCGCTGGGGGCACTTCCCATCGGCATGCCGGCAACCCACATGGCCGAAAACCTACAAAAGGGAACCATCGATGGAGTTGTGACGGATCCAATGGGTATCTTCTCCTTTAAGCTAGGTACGTTGGTGAAATATTACACTGATATGTTCAATTCGGTGATCAGCTTTGGTCTGGTTATAAATAGCAAATCCTATGCCGGACTACCTAAGAAGTACCAAAAACTTATCGACGGATTAGGCACCAAAGAAAGCGCCGTTGAGATGGCATCCATGTCGTGGTCCGACTTCCCGGTTTTTAACAAGTATATGGGTAATCAAAAGATCAAAACTGTAAACATGAGTGCCGGGGCAGATAAGGCTATGCGGGCCATCGCTAAAAAGGTCATGGATAGCCGCATCGCCGCCATGGAGAAGAAGGGACTACCAGGACGAAAGGTCTACAAGGAGATGGAAGCACTTGCTGCTAAATATAGCAAAAACTAGGCTTCAATAATGTTGTCGTTTGTGACGGCGGCGTCCCGGTTTCTCACCCGGGTCGCCGCCATTTTCCTATTAGCCATGGTAGCTATCAACGTCATTGATGTTGGGCTCCGCGAAAGTATTAACGCGCCTATTTTCGGCACCCATGAAATCGTCGTCCTCATGTTGGCAGCAGTCGCCTTTCTTGGCATTCCGGAAGTCTTTTTACGCGATGCCCATATCACCATTGAACTTATCGACCAGGTAATCCCAGATCGAGCCGTACATTGGCTGCGCGCGTTTGGAACGTTTAGTGCCCTGCTATTTGTTGTGCTCTTGGCCTGGCACATGGTGTTGCCAGCTATGGAATATATTGAATTTAACGAAATCACGATGGATCTGCAGATCCCATTGATTTGGCAGGCTTCGCTAATTTTAACCGGCATAAGTGCGGCCGTAATGTCCTCATTTGTTTTACTTGTGCGCGATCTTGGACGTGCAATGCGGGGCGGAGAATGACTCCACAAGAAATCGGTGCACTAGGTATTGTCGGACTAATTGTTCTAACCTTGTTGCGTGTTCCTTTAGGGGCCGCCATGGGGCTAGTGGGACTGATAGGTTATGCCGCCATAGATGGATGGCATAAAGCATTCATTGTCTTCGGAATGACGCCTTATGACCTTACACATTACTCATTTTCCGTATTACCACTATTTATTTTGATGGGGACAGTCGCAACGCGTTCCAACATGTCAGAAGAGCTGTTCAATGCCGCCAATGCGATCTTCTCGGGCCGGCGGGGGGCGCTTCCCATGGCAACGATTGGCGCCTGCGCCGGCTTCTCAGCAATCAGCGGGTCCTCACTTGCCACTGCGGCAACATTTACGCAAATTGCCGTGCCAGAAATGCGTCGCTACGGTTATGACGAACGCCTTGCTACCGGGGCTGTGGCGTCGGGCGGGACATTAGGAATTCTTATCCCACCCTCAGTGATCATGGTGATTTATGCGCTGGCTGCGGAAGAATCCGTCCCCATGCTGTTCGCCGCTGGCATGATTCCCGGTTTGATCCTGGTCGTTTTGTTCATGATGGTGATCTGGGTAATGGTGCGGATTCATCCGGAATGGGCTCCAGCAGGACCTAAAATGTCAACTCGCGAACGTGTCATTGCTATTTTGGCCATGTGGAAGTTGGTCCTGCTATTCAGCATCGCAGTCGGTGGCATCTACGCAGGCTGGTTCAGTCCTACCGAAGCCGCTGGAATTGCCTCCTTTGTCGCTATCGTTATCGCGGCTTCCACAAAGCAACTCACTTGGCGTGGATTATACGAATGTGTGATGGAGACACTACGTACCACTGCCATGCTGATGTTTATTATCGTTGGCGCTTGGATATTTGCCTATTTTGTGGTGCAGACTCAACTGCCCAAAGCCTTGATTGAAATGATTGAGTTTTTCAACTTGGCACCGTGGGCGGTAATCGTAATGATCCTGATTTTTTACATTATTCTCGGCTGTGTATTGGATGCGGTAGCCATAATTCTCGTGACTGTGCCTGTATTCCTGCCTGTGGCTACTGCTTTGGGTTATGATTCTGTCTGGTACGGGATCCTCATGGTGGTCGTAGTCGAGATTGGACTGATTACCCCCCCTGTAGGACTTAACATTTTCGTCATGCGGGCCCAATTGCCCGATATTGCGCTCACGACTATGTTTCGCGGCATCGCACCCTTCCTTGTGGCAGACGGGATCTTAATTGCACTGCTCATGCTATTCCCGCAAATTGCCCTCTGGTTGCCGGGCTTGCTATTTTGATCGGAATGTATGCATTAGATCGAATTCGAGAGAAAAGAGCGACCCACCGATGGATCAAGTAACGTGGCATGAAATCAATCAGTTTCTGATTGCAGAGGCGCGCTTGATAGATGAGCGTCGTTTTGAAGAATGGCTCGACTTGTTCACCGCCGATGCGATTTATTACATGCCAGGTCGGACCAACGCATGGCAAAGCGGTGAAATTGCCGACAGCATCAATAAACCAGGCGAACTTGCGGTGTTCGAAGATACCAAATCCACCCTCACAACGCGCGTACAACGATTACGCACCGGTCTCGCCTGGGGGGAAAATCCACCTTCACGCACCCGCCACATCATCACCAATGTTGAAGTAGAGATTATACCAGACAGTTCAAACGAGGTTTGCGCGCGTTCCAATTTCCTAGTTTACCGCGCCCAACTCGAAGACGACAAAGATATATTTGTGGGATCACGCGAAGACACACTGAGGCGCACGTCAGACGGCTGGAAAGTCTCCCGGCGCAACATCTTGATGGAGGATGTCGTGCATAACAGTAAACCCTTGAGTATATTTTTTTGACCAATCAGGGAGGACTCGATCATGGGATGGTTGGACGATAAGGTGGCGGTAATAAGCGGTGCAGGATCAGGTATCGGTAAAGCACTGGTACAACGCTATTTAGAAGAGGGTGCCACCGGCATTGTCGCCTTTGATATTTTCGAGGATCGACTTGCCGCGCTTCAAGAAGACCTAGGTGATCGCGTGGCAACAATTCAAGGTGATGTGCGCAGTGGGGAAGATAATCGCAAGGCAGTCGATCTCGCAGTCTCACAGTTTGGTAAACTCGATGTATTTATCGGTAATGCAGGTATCCGCGATGGAAAATGGAAAATCGAGGATATGTCTTACCAAAAATTAAATGACGGGTTCGATGAGGTCTTTGGGATTAATGTGAAGGGATACTTTTTAGGAGCAGCGGCTTCCCGCCAGGCTCTAGCGGATACAAAAGGTAGCATGATCTTTACACTCTCCACTTCTTCATTCTATGTAGGAGGCGGGTCCATTTATATCGCCGCTAAACATGCAGCGTTAGGCATGATGAAAGCACTGGCCAACGAATTTGCACCTGAGGTTCGTGTCAATGGCGTTGCTCCGGCGGGCACTCCCACATCTTTAGCGGATGCGGTGAGCCTTTCGATACCAGGCGAGACAGCTACCACGCCTCGTACCGGCGGACCTGATACCAACCTTTTAAAAGTTCAGTTTGAGCCGGAGGATCATGCAGGCGCATACGTGCTCCTTGCGTCCGATTATTCACGGGTCATGACAGGAGCTGTAATCAATACTGACGCAGGACGCGGCCTAACCACTTCCCGACCACGCTGAGCACAAAGATTTAGGTTTTTCCTTATGCTGGCAAACACCATTGCCCAAACCAAACAGGGGCTGCTGGACCGCAGTATGTTTAGCTCGGAGATTATTTACCAGAAAGAGTTGGAAAATATTTTCGCTCGCTGTTGGCTCTTCATTGGACATGAAAGCCAAATTCCTAACCCGCACGACTTCATCACCGCTTATATGGCTGAGGACCCAGTGATTGTCTGGCGTGGTGGCGGGGGTCAGGTTCGGGCCTTCCTCAATATGTGCCGTCATCGGGGAAACCGCCTTTGTCGAGCCGATAGTGGCAACGCAGCCAACTTCATGTGCAACTATCATGGCTGGACCTACCGGTCCGACGGCGCACTCGATGCAATCCCCGGCAAGGAAGAAGTCTACGGCAAAAGTTTTGATCTCGCCGCCTGGGGCCTCGTGGAGGTCGCACAACTGGACACGTACAAGGGTTTAATCTTCGCGACCTTTGATGAAACCGCGCCACCGCTAATAGATTATATAGGACATCAAAAGGCCCATATGGATTTTCTCCTCGACCGGCGCTTAGAAGGCACGGAGCTGATAGGCGGGGTCCATAAATGGGTGATCAAAACCAATTGGAAATATCCCGCCGATAATTTCGGTGGTGACGACGGACATCACATCGTCACCCACGCCTCTGTTCGCGAGGTACCCGTCGATGAAGTTAGCTACGGCGCGAATATGGGCAACCAATACACCCGCCATTCACCCAGCCTTTCAGCCGATGATCATGAGCGCATGGAAAAATCTTTGTCTCTACAACCAGCTGGTACAATCCGTGAATATTTTCGCGAGACATTCCCCGAGACATTGAACCGGATTGGCAAAGAAGCTTATCGCGAAAATATCGTGGAAACGCTGTTCCCTAATTTATCCCTCAATTCGTATCGTCATATGATCCGGGTGTGGCACCCGCGTGGACCCGAAGCAACCGAGATGTGGTCCTATTGCGTAGTGGACAAAGACGCCCCGCAAAGCGTGAAGGATGCGTTGCGGCATCATTTGACTCAGACCTTTGGGCCAGCAGGAAATTTCGAACAAGATGACATCAATAATTGGCAAAACTGCACGTCCACGTCTCGCGGTTGGGTGTCACGCCGATACCCACAGAATATACAGGCAGGCCTCACCAACGAACCAGAGGCCGATCTGGGCCGAAAATTGGGTGGCAGACTTCGCGCGCTATACACAAAATGGGCGGTAATGATGGAAACCGAAGAATGGAACAATGTGAAGCTTGGCTCGCAAGATTGGACATGACAAAGGTTAAAACAATCGTCTTTTAAAGTGGCACTTCACACCGCCAGTGATTAAAGGCTGGGTGGGTGGCTTAATCATTGTAAAAAAATAGGAGCAGAACATGACAGGCACCGACATCACCTACACCACACGAGGAGACGAGGACTTTACTGGCTATTTGGCGTCTCCCACAAAAGACGTTCAGGTTCCCGGAATTTTAATGATCACGGCGATATTCGGAATCGATGATGAAATGAAGGAGCTTGCCAATGCTTGGGCAGCAGATGGGTTCTTAGTCTCCGTGCCAGATATATTTTGGCGGGTCATGCCTGGCCCGACCGCTGATATGGAAAAGGCGTTTGACCGATATGGAAAGTTTGATACCGACCAAGGACTGTTAGATATTGAAGATTTGATTAAGGATTTAAAGAATCGAGATCTATGCAATGGCAAGATTGCTGTGTTGGGATTTTGTTTCGGCGGCCTTTATGCCCATTTGGCCGCAGCACGTTTTGGCATTGATGCAGCAGGCTCGTTTCACGGCACCCGCATTGGCGAATATCTCCATGACACGGGTAAAATTACCTGCCCAGTGAGCCATCATTTCGGTTCCGAGGATCCAGTCGTACCAATGGAGGAAGTCGACTCCATCAAACAGGCCTATGCCAGCCATGGAAATGCGGAAATCGAGATCCATGCCGGAGCCACACACAATTTTGCCATGCCCTACAAAGATGGTTATCACGAACAGGCAGCGGCCGCCGCGCGGGCATCAGTTTTACGCTGTTTTAAATCCATCTAGGGAGGCTGGCATGGTGACACAGAACACCGACGAGAAAATGGATCAGGAAAAGGAATATGGCTGGCAAGGAAGCCAATTTAGCCAGGAAGTGGTTACAATCACCGATAAGGGCTTGCGTAAACAAGGTGTGATCGTGGAGCCTGACGAGTGCAGTCATTTCGAGGTCTTTGCCGACGAAGGTCCGCGTATGGGCGGCAAAAACTCTGCCCCGCGGCCACTCAATTATTTCTTACTTTCGGTGGGGTTTTGCGCTCTAACACAGCTGCATCGTTATTCGGAAATGATGAAAGTAACGCTGCGGGATCCCAAGGTCACGGTGCGCTCTGGCTTCCGCACTGACGGCTCGGTTCTTCGCGGTACCGTCAAAGCGTCTACAGTAGGATTTGCGGTTGAATTCGAAGTAGAATCCGACGATCCGCCGGAGCGTGTTGCGGCTTGTGTGGAAGCTGCAGAAAACGGGTGTTTCGTCATGCAGAGTTTAATCAATCCTACGGAAGTTAAACGGACCGTGCGCTTAAACGGGGAAGAGTTAACTTAGGTTCAAAATGATACCACTAACATACCGCCCCCTAATGGACCTCCACACTATGGATGTGGAAGAGGTAAAATCCCGGACACGATAAGGCGGCTATCTCACTATGAGCCCCTTAAGTGTATCAGAGATTGAGTAAACTTATTAGTTTCAGCCGCCGAGAATTTGCACAATATGAAAACACTAAGTGTAATTAGTGTGCTTTATACCGTAAGGTCGCCCCCACGCGAGACCGTCCAGCGTTGCACCCTTGGGCGTATACTCAGCACCGACCCAACCGTCATAACCAATCTCATCCAGATAATCGAAGAGTAACGCCATGTTGAGCTCGCCATATTGTGGTTCATGGCGACCTGGTACGCTTGAGAACTGAATATGGCCAATGACATCAAGATTGCTGACGAGATGTTGGCGATGGTCTCCCTGAGAGATTTGCAAATGATAAAAATCATACTGCAACTTTACGTTAGGTGCGCCGATTAACTCGATAAGTCGTCGGGTTTCGGCAGTCGATGAGTGTAAATATCCAGGGTGGTCGCGGCGATTGAGCGGCTCTAATAGCAATGTTACATCTTGAGCAGCCGCAGCAGTCGCAGCCACCGACATATTATCAATAAATGTTTGTTCGCACGTAGCCGATGACATGCAATCGGGTACGCTCCCAGAGGTCACATGCACCATTGACCCACCCAGTGACTTTATAATTTGAAGGGCTAGGTTAATAATTTCGCGAAACTCACCCTCCCGGCCAGGAAGAATGCCCGCGCCAAGTTCCAAATCAGTTTTCAACCGTCCAAGGGTATTGAGTAAAACAAATTCCAAGCCAGCTTCCGCTAACCAGCTACTGAATTCCTCGATCGGCCAGTCGTAGGGCCGCAAAAACTCTACTGCTTGAAAACCTGCGTCAGCAGCCGCCCGAAAGCGGTCAACTACATTCAACTCTGGAAACATGGTTGACAAATTAGCGGCAAATCTGGGCATGAGTATTAGGCCCTCTTAACGACCGGCAACGGCCTCCTGGTAATAAGAAAGATCGATATATTTGTCGGGGTTAGTCAACTGCAAGCTCTGCGGTGCATATTGGGTGCGTAGTTCAAGTACTGTCTTGAGGCCTTCATAATCAAGTTGGCATTGGGGGATCAAACCCGTTTTAGGGTTAATAAGCTTGTTCATCGCCGGGCTTATAGCCTGGGGTTTCATATTTGGCATGTGACGAGCTAGGATACTCTCGGCTTCAGCGCGATTGTTAGAGTCTCGGATCCAATCGATCGCATCTAAATGCCCTCGAATAAAGTTGATGAGAGCCTCGCGATTTGCAGCAGCCCATCCACGACTAGAAGTGAAGACTTGGCCGGGGTAATTTTCGAAATCCATGGTAGAACCCAGCACGTTGTACCCAGCACCACGCGCCATCCCAGTAAATGGTTCAATCAACAAGGTTCCGGCGTGATCTCCCGCCTGAACTGCCTTCCAACGCGCAGGGGT
>CAYZMI010000077.1:8411-9859 GCA_964479475.1 uncultured Rhodospirillaceae bacterium
TTTCAACCTGTGGCAACTCAAACTTACTGACCTATCTGCATGGCCTTCCATACGGTGTGCGGGGTAAGTGGCATCTTGAGGTCGCGAATGTCATAACCCTGCAGTGCGTCAATCACCGCATTCACGATGACTGCAGGTGCGGGCGTCGTCCCACCTTCACCACCCGCTTTTACGCCAAGGGGGTTTGTCGGCGACGGCACTTCATTGAGCGCGGTCTTAAAACTCGGAAATTGATCAGCACGTGGCAATCCATAATCCATGAAAGACCCACACAACGGCTGGCCGTTATCATCGAACAAACTTTGCTCCCAGATAGCCTGCCCCACACCCTGAACAATGCCGCCATGGGTCTGGCCGTCGACAATCAATGGATTAATAGCACGCCCGACATCGTCAACTGCAGCGTAGCGCATTATTTCAAGGGCACCAGTCTCTTCATCTACTTCGATTTCACAGATATGACAGCCATTGGGAAAGACCGGTGTGTGCATCTCGTTGTCTTGAACAACCGAAAGTCCACCTTCCATTTTTTTGGGCAATGTATTTAACTTTTCAGTTGCACGCTGTAGCTCAAAAACATCGATGGAACGGTCAGTGCCGACGACGCACACGCGGCCGTCTAGGTATTCTAGATCAGCGGCAGAAACTTCGAGAACTACCTCAGCGATGCTTTTCGCGCGTTCAATAAATTTCTCAGATGCCTTCACAATTACCGTCCCCGCCATCCGCATGGACCGTCCCGAATGTGATCCACCACCCGCTTTAACAATGTCTGTATCACCCAGTACGATCTGCACCTGTTTTAGTGGCACGCCGAGATACTCCGCAGCTACTTGGGCGAAGCTGGTCTCGTGCCCCTGTCCGCTTGGCTGAGTGCCTATCACCACATCAATGCGTTCCTCATCGGACCGAACATGGATCTCGGCTTGTTCTACCGGCGTGCCAATGGAGGATTCCACATAGTGAGCCACTCCCCGCCCCAACAGTTTTCCCCGCGTTCCAGCTTCGGCCCTACGCGCGAAAAATCCACCCCAATCGGTCAAACCAATAACCATGTCGAGGGATTTTTCGTAATTTCCCGAATCATAAATCATACCTACCGCATTTTGATAAGGCATTTCGTCTTCACTCACCAAATTACGTCGGCGCAATTCTAACGGGTCGAAACCCAGATCGCGGGCCACTGTCTCCACCATTCGTTCAATACAAAAGATGATTTCTGGCCGTCCTGAGCTACGATAGGCGTTAGTTGGTGGGGTGTTAGAAAACGTTGCCCGGCTACGCAGAAAAGCGTGAGGAATATGATAGGAGCCGGTGATGATGCCGGAACCCTTAGAAAGCGGGGAAAGAGACACACATTTTGCACCTACATTGCTGATATTGGATGACCGTAAAGCTAAAAAGGTGCCATTTGCGTCCAGGGCGAGCTCCATATGAACGATTAGATC
>CAYZMI010000078.1:0-9846 GCA_964479475.1 uncultured Rhodospirillaceae bacterium
GTAGTTTTGCACCTATCCCCTGAGATCGGTAGGATGGCTCAACTCCCAACGACAAGAGTTCACATTCATCGGCGACCACACGGGCCAAAGCAAAGCCGATCGCCGAACCAAAACCGGCGCGACGTGCCACATAACCGAACGCACCAGGCATAGCGAGAATCTGATGCATCATGGGAGGGGGCCACGCATCGAAAAAACACTTGGCGTGTATTTTAGACACGATCTCTATGTCGGACGACATTAACGTTTCTACTGGACCAATATTCATCGCCGCAGACGGCCACCGAATTTAGGTGCCTTAGCCTCCGGCGGCTTCAAATATAATGGGTCGTCAAAATTAACGGCCTTAGTGGACGGCAACCTAATTATTCGGGTTGCCGCAATTGCAGCAACAGTTTCTGCATTAGGTTGTCGCACTGGAGAACAAATTAATTCAAATCCCTTTTTTATCTTCGATATGATTGCAGCCACTTGGGCTGCCGCGCTACCAGCCAAAATAGACTGTTTTCGTATCACTTCTTGCGCGACCACCCGAGCTGACGCGGCAAATGGCGGCCCTTCAGCCGATAGATCAGAAGCGAAATGTTGGACGTATAGTTCTTCCCGTCGGCTTTCTAAAACAATCGTAATTGGTTGTCGAGATGCCGTGTTTGAAAGTAATTGGTGTACTTCGGTGGCTATTGTTTCAGTCGTCGTAACACCGATAATGGAAAGACCGCGTGCAAGCGCAATGCCCCGAGCTCCAGCTAGGCCGGTTCTTACCCCGGTAAATGATCCCGGCCCAACGGTAACTGCGACGCCGTCGAGATCAATAAAATTACTTCCGGCTTTGTTGAGAACGTCACGGATCATTGGCATAAGAACCTCTGCTTGGCCGCGCACCATACTGAGCCGGGCAGAAGCGATAACGCTATTTTGGGACCAAAACGCGACCGAACAACCTGAACAAGCCGTATCGAATGCTAATAGTTTCATCAACCGTTGCACCAATTGTGGTAGAACTTCTTACCATCAACTTTAAATATTGAGTTTAATACATTCATGGAACTCATAGAAATAACTCCCACCGAATTCGATGTCGATATAGCATTAGCCTATTCAACACCTGACAATTTCACTGAAACCCCCATATACAAAAATTCGATATGTTATTTACATCCAGTCGCATCCCAAGCCTTGCGACTTGCTGTTGATGCAGCCAAGGCCCTCGGATATAGGATAAAAGTATTCGACGCGCTACGGCCGTCAGAAGCACAATGGGCGCTGTGGAATCATACACCGGATCCGAATTTTTTAGCTAACCCTAAACGCGGGTCACCTCACTCGCGAGGAATAGCTATAGACCTGACCCTACTCGACGGTACAGGTAAAGAATTGAAAATGGGTACAAAATTCGATGCCTTTACGCCATTATCACATCATGGCAATAGTAGCATATCTACTGAAGCACAACTAAACCGGCTCATTTTGCTTGGACTAATGACCCAAGCCGGCTGGGATTTCTACAAAAACGAATGGTGGCACTATCAGCTATTTAACCCACGCGACTACCCGCTGATTAGCAATAATGATCTGCCCAAACCAATGCTTTGATAGAAGAGAACAAAAAATTTTCACATGCTAAGAAATTGATGATCTCGGCGCATACAGCAAATAACCAAAACTGCTACTCATGGTGTCGGAGCACCACAATGATGCTACTCAACTCATTCCAATGCCGTCACGCGATCGCTTTACTGCTAATATTTTTGTTTGTAGCCCCAAATTTTATTGCTGCGCGGGCGGCGGATTCTGCTGTCGTTCTGATGTATCACCGGTTTGGTGAAATGAAACATCCGACCACCAATATCACAATTAAACAATTTGAAGCTCACATTGCGGAGCTTTCTTCCGGTGAGTACACCGTCATAGCACTGCCGGAAATCATCGCAACATTACGGGCCAGGCGGCCTTTGCCAAATAAAACGGTAGGCATCAGTATTGACGATGCATTTTTGTCGGTCTACGAAATTGCTTGGCCACGTCTGCGCACCGCAAATTTTCCCTTCACATTATTTATCGCGACAAATCCCGTGGACAACCGAAATTCAGGCTATATGTCCTGGGATCAAATACGGGAACTAGCAAACTCTGGCGTGACGATCGGCAGTCAGACAACCACGCATCCGCATATGCCCATGATGTCAGAAGCTCGCAATGTTTCAGAATTGAAATCGTCAAACGCGCGTTTTGAAGCAGAGTTGGGCATTACACCAACGCTTATTGCTTATCCATACGGCGAATATAGCCTCGCCGTTGGTAGAATTACAAAGAATGCTGGGTTTTTCGCAGGTTTTGGGCAACATTCGGGCGTCATTCACAGAAACAGTAATTTCTTTTATCTTCCCCGATTTTCCTTCAACGAAGTGTATGGCGATGTCGATCGCCTTCAAATAGCCGCTCGGGCCTTACCGATTGTAGTAACTGATTTTACTCCAGCAGATCCACTTGTGCTTAACATCAATAACCCCCCCCTAATTGGATTTACGATAGATAATATCACCTCGCGGCGGCTCAACCGACTTGCATGCTACGTATCAAATCAAGGGAAGGCCAAGATTGAGAGACTAGGAAACAGGCGAATTGAAGTGCGCATGAAACAGCCATTCGGGATAGGCCGTACGAGAATCAACTGCACATTACCTGAAAAAGGAAAGCGTTGGCGCTGGTTGGGGCGGCAGTTCGTCGTGCCTCCAAGATAAATTCACCCAATAGGTTAAGGTTTACGCGTCTGGGCGGTAGTTATCAACCATAGGTGGGTCTTGCAAACGCGCTTTATCAAATATCTGCAAATTATTAACCCTCATAAGCATTCGGATTGTTTCCGTATACGCCTGGCCTCTTTGAGAATATTGTAACAATGTTGCTGCAAGTTCATAGCCGTTTATCTTGTTATTTTTAACGCGTTGTCTAAAGCGTAAACGACGAAATTCATTATAGGCAAAATGACTGTTCAAATTCCGTGTATAGGATTTAACGCCATCAATTAATCTGGCGAACGAACGTACTCTGAACCTCTCGCCGTCTTCGCGACGCTCTGGTTCAATGCCATCATCGCCATGCCAAATCCGCTGCCCGAAAATAGCGTTACCCTCCCTCGCAAAACGAGAAGTGCCCCAACCGCTCTCTTCGGCCGCTTGCGCGAGCGCAAGAGAGGGAGGAATTGTATCAATCCGGCGTACGAGTTCAGAAATATCAAGTCTATCGAGGTTGTAGTCTTTCGAAATTTTTCTCAGCCAATTTGCTTCGTCGGTCGTTAGGTTAATATCTGATTTAATTTTGTCCCGAAGCGCTAATAATTTTGCCCGTTCCTGCAAAATATCCTCATTGGCGTTCAAAATAAGCGGTAAAACGAGCTTGATGAATACGGCTTTGCGGGTTTTAGGCTGGGTAATGTCGCGGTAATTTGTAGGCAGCTCAGCAATGAAAAAGCGGGGCACCTCACCATCTTGGCGCACATTTTCTAGGCGATACCCAATCTTTTCAAACATCGCCTGAATTTTGAACGGTGGCGTAACGTACTGAACAGCCAAAGGCTTATTGAGTGCGATTGCAATCCGACCACCAAACCGAGAACCACTAACCTCGGTGTTAATATTACGGGGGTATTCATTAGCAGCTGCCAATGGCTCTGAGCTGGGGCTCAGCGAATCGGTGCTAATTAGCCCATAAAGTATGAATGCGCTAAAACCAATTAAAGCGAAAGCTAGCCTTCCAAAATTTTGCTTAGTGGGTTGCAAGGGGAACATCAGGAGTATTCGTTAAATCCGGTTTTTGTAACTGTAATTCAAGTATCGCGGAAATCAGATATCTTTTATCTATAATAAATGTAGAAAATTATTATGAGCCGCTGCCCAAAACACTGAACCCAGTTATCATTTGAAATAAGCTAGGTCAACGCATCGATCTGATTCAACGACAAATTTCCAGGTACCACGGTAATGGGAATGGGAAACTTACCGGACAGTACTCCGACCCCCGCACCGAAGCCCAATAGTAGCACCGCGTTTAAAGACATCTCAGCGATGGGGAAATAGAGATCCATCGTTTCTAAAGGTGTGAATTTAATAGGACAAAAATTTGCAGCCATTTCTGCGCGCAAAAGGAAAGAACTGCAAACAAAAAACTAAACTAAATGTACAGATGAGGATTTTGACTTTTAAGCTAGATTTAATTCGATCAACGACCCACAAATCCAACTATCCGATACACCTCATCCAGAATCGGACTTGCTATAGCCGCAGCTTTTTCTCCACCATTTTCTAAGATGCCATCGACATAGGTTGTATCAGTCATTAATCGTTTCATTTCGGACGCAATGGGACCGAGTATTTCCACTGCTACGTCGGTCAATACTTTTTTGAATGTGGAAAATTGCTGACCGCCGAATTCTGCCTGTACTTCCACTAAAGAATTATCAGTCAGCGCACCAAAAATTTCCATGAGATTAAAGGCTTCTGGTCGAGTTGCTCGCGTTCCACCATTGGGCGTACCATCAGGAACGGGTTGGGGATCAGTCCGTGCTTTTCGAATCTTCAGCGCAATCTCATCGGCGCCGTCAATCAAATTGATACGCGAATAATCGGAAACATCAGATTTACTCATCTTCTTTGTACCGTCGCGCAGCGACATCACACGGGCCGCTGACTCAAGTATTAACGGCTCTACCAACGGAAAGAAATCTTGGCCAAAATCATTATTGAATTTTTGCGCGACGTCGCGGGTCAATTCCAGATGCTGCTTTTGATCTTCGCCGACCGGCACATGGGTCGCTTTGTAAGCCAAAATATCAGCGGCCATCAAATTTGGATAAACATAAAGTCCAACACTCGCATTTTCACGATTTTTTCCAGCTTTTTCCTTAAACTGTGTCATCCGATTGAGCCATCCTAATCGGGAAGTGCAGTTGAATACCCAGGCTAGCTCAGCATGCTGCGACACTCGGCTCTGATTGAAAATTATGTTTTTTTGGGGATCGATACCGGCAGCCAAAAATGCGGCAGTTACTTCCCGGGTGTTGTTAATCAATTCTGTGGGGTTCTGCCAAACCGTAATAGCATGCATGTCGACAACACAGTAAATACAGTCATTGTCGTCTTGCAGACGGGCAAAATTTCTAATTGCACCAAGGTAATTACCGAGATGTAAATTGCCGGTGGGTTGAACGCCTGAAAATACGCGCGCCATATCAAAACCTCTTGCGATGACCCATTGAGGGCCGGGCGGGGTTATCCCGCCATTAGCGGTGCTGGTCAAGCGCTGGGATTTAAGCGATCACGCAACAGCATACGCTTTAAATCGGCCAGCTGTGCAGCACCAGTAACCAACGCTAACATCGCATATGCGCCAAGCCCGCCGATTACCAAAACCACAAGTCCTACAATTCGCACGGGCGTTGTACTTGCGAAGGTATTTTCTAACCCCTGAAGCCCCAACCAAAGAAGCGCCGCCATACAGCAAGAGGATAGAGCGATGCGTATCAACCGAATTCGCAATCTTTCATCCAAGTTATGATAGCCGCGTCGGCGCAAAATTATTACCAACAGGGTTGCATTGAGCCACGCCGACAATGCCGTCGCTAGCGCGATTCCAACATGGGCTAAAAAATGAATAAGCGTAAGACTGAGCGCCACGTTGAAAATGACGCAAACTATAGCTATTTTAACCGGCGTTATGGTGTCCTCGCGAGAAAAGTATGCAGGTCCCAATACCTTCACTAAAACATAAGCTGGCAGCCCAAGCGCATAAGCCATGAGCGCGTGCGCAGTCGCCGTGCTCGATTCAACGGTGAATTGACCTCGCTCGAATAAAACCGTGATAATGGGCCCAGCTATCACCAAAAGCGCGGCTGCGGCCGGGATTGTTAAAAGAAGAGCAACCTCGATTCCCCGATTCAACGTGTATTTCGCATCCGCATGCGCGCCCTCGCGTAATTGTCTCGATAAAAGAGGTAGCAACACAGTGCCGATAGCAATGCCGACAACACCGAGCGGTAATTGGTTTACCCGGTCAGCATAATACAGATATGAAATGGCCCCAGTAGGCAATATCGAAGCGATGACGACATCGATCAACAGATTAATCTGAACTACACCGGCACCTATGGCCCCTGGAACCATCAGTCGCAATAATCGGCGAACGCCAGGCGTGAGTCTTGGCCAACGTAACGGCAAATCCATCCCGGCGCGGTGAAGCGCAATTACTAGCCAGACGAGCTGCGCGGCACCGGCCACCGCAACACCCCATGCCAGCGCATGACCCGAACTGGGTAAGTAAGGAGTGGCGATAAATAATGCCCCGATCAGAACAATATTAAGAATTATAGGGGTTGCAGCTACCGCGGCAAAGCGACCCAACGAATTCAACACACCACCAAGGAGCGACACTAGGGATATAAAAAGTAAATAGGGAAATGTAATCCTAGTTAAGTCGATGGCTAGTTGAAAATTTTCGGGATCATCTGCAAAGCCGGGCGCAAACCCATACATCAAGTACGGCATAAAGATTTGCAACAATAATACAAATAAATAAAGAAATACTACCATAACGGATAGCACAGCTACGGCGAAAGACCGTGCCTCTGCTTGTCCCGCAGAGGCAAGTCTCCTACTAAACAGAGGAACAAAAGCGGCATTAAACGCGCCTTCTGCAAAAAGCCGTCGAAAAAAATTTGGTAGTTTAAATGCGACAAAAAACGCATCGGCGATAGGCCCAGCACCTAACATTGCGGCGATAAAAATATCGCGTGCAAAACCTAGAACGCGGCTAATAAGCGTGTAACTACCAACGGTGGCAATGGAACGCAGGAGCGTCATAGCGGTAGGCTTTAGAGGAAAAATAGGGCGATAGGAAGGCGCAAAATTTTATACTAAAAATACGCAGTAATAGAACAAGTGAAATCAAGCGACGGCTGCTTTCTCAAGTCCGTCCTCTAGTTGTCCGTCTCTTAGGACTTCTAAGAGACGATCACGTATTTGTCCAATACGCCCCTCATGAGTTATTTGCATGCCAAAGCCATCTTTAACGTAGAACACATCAACGGCACGCTCACCATAGGTCGTAATCAGCGCACTCGAAATTTGCAGACCTAAATCTGTCAAAGCGCTTGTAATGTCATGGAGCAATCCGGGACGATCCCGGCCATTGATTTCGATAACGGATTGTGTCCGGCTTGCCGAATTGTTCACTAAGACCCGGGGCGCAACAGTAAATATCTGTGTCCGACTGGGAATAGAAGACTTCTTTGCAAACTCCCGCTCAGGTCTTAATTCCCCGCGGAGTGTTTGTTTTATTCGGTCTCTAAGACGCTCCAAGTGTTGCTTGTTGTCATATGCTGCACCTGTAGAATCTTGAATAGCAAAACTGTCAAGCGCCATGCCGTTAGTCATGGTAAAGATCTTTGCACCTACTATATTGGCACCCGACACCGACATAGCCCCGGCAATACGTGAAAATAAACCAGGGTGATCTGCGGTATAGATTGTCAATTCTGTCACATCATTAAATTTGTCGATGTGCGTGTCCAAAGCAATAGGCATTTTAGCCTGCTCAGCGTTGCGAATGAAATCGGCATGTCGCAGGTGGGTGCCAGTATCTAGAGACAGCCAATAGGAAGGATATCCTAAAGTAAAAAACTGTTGGATTTCATCCTCTGACCAGTCAGCCAACTGTTCACGAATAGCTTGTTTTTCGCCTTCAATACGCATTTCGCGTCCGGTGGCATCGTGGCCACCGGAAAGGTGTGCCTCGGTAGCAAAATAAAGTTCACGCAATAATGATGCTTTCCAATTATTCCAAACATTCGGTCCCACTGCGCGAATATCCGCGACTGTTAGAAGAAGAAGCAAACGCAGTCGTTCAAGAGACTGAACGGATTCGGCAAAATCGACGATGCTTTTTGGATCGCTCAGGTCACGATGAAAGGCAATACGGCTCATCATCAAATGGTAACGAACCAACCAAGCGACTGTTTCGGTTTCCTCCTCCGACATCCCAAACCGGGGACAGAGATGCAGCGCGATTTCTGCACCGAGTTTGGAATGATCACCACCCCGCCCCTTGGCAATATCATGGAGGAACAGGGCAACAAAAAGCGCACGTCGCGACACTATTTTGTGGATGGCATCACTAGCTACGGGCATGTCATCGCGATAACAGCCCTGTTCGATACCGTGCAAGATGCCGATTGCGAATATTGTGTGCTCATCTACAGTAAATACATGATACATGTCGTGCTGCATCTGAGCCACAACCCGGCCGAAATCGGGCACAAAACGGCCGAATACGCCAGATTCGTTCATACGCCTTAAAGTTACTTCAGCACCTTTGTTAGATGTGAGCATATCAAGGAACAGCTGATTAGCGTCCGCGTTATTGCGCACCGAATCGACCAAGCGCAAATGACGTGTGATCATACGTAACGCTTTAGGATGAATATCCCGCTCATGCATCTGGGCCGTGTGAAATAGCTTGATAATCCGGACTGGGTCTTCTACCAGTTCGTTGCCCGATCTGACTGAGAGACGACCGTTTTCGAGATGAAAGCCATCGATTTCGCGCCGGAATAGATCAATCCCAAGAAGCGAAAATGATGGTTTATAGCGATGTTCGGCTTCAAGAGCCGCACAAAATATACGCGTCAGATCACCAACTTCCTTGGCGGTCAAATAGTAATGCTTCATGAAACGTTCGACACCACGCGTGCCAGCATGATTTTTATATCCGAGCCTTTCGCCGATCTCAGCCTGTCTGTCAAAGGTCAGCCGTTCTTCTGCTCGACCTGCCAAATAGTGAAGATGGCTCCGTACCGTCCAGAGAAAATTCTGCGCGCGTGCAAACCGCTTGGCTTCGGCTGCCGTGAGAAAACCCTTTGTCACTAGATCCTCAACAGCGTCGACACGATATAAAAATTTGGCTATCCAAAATAACGTCTGCAGGTCGCGAAGGCCTCCTTTCCCATCCTTAACATCGGGCTCGAGTACATAACGAGAATCTCCCATTCGGCGATGACGCTGATCTCGTTCACTGAGCTTAGCCTCGATGAACTTAAGCGGGGCGGTGTTTACCACATCCTTACTAAATCGGCCGCGGAGTTCGCCAAAGAGTTTTTTGTTGCCCCAAAGGAAACGCGCCTCGAGAATGGCTGTGCGGATAGTGATATCATCACGCGACAGGCGAATACAGTCGTCGATTGAGCGTGTCGCATGCCCAACCTTTAACCCTAAGTCCCACAGCAAATAGAGAACGCTTTCAACAATTTGTTCAACTCGGGGCGTTAGCCGATAGGGCAATAAGAACAATAAATCAATATCGGAAAATGGTGCCATTTCTCCGCGGCCATAACCACCGACCGCAGCAACGCAGATGCGCTCGGCTGAAGTCGGTTCAGCGGTGGGATACACACGGGTATTAGTTGCATCGAGTGCAAATCGGAGTATTTGATCGACAAGAAAAGCGGTCGCACGCACGTTAGCCTCACCCGTTCCACCACCCTCTTGAAACCGTTTGCGAATCTCAGCGCGCCCAACGCCTATCGCTTTTTTCACTAATGAAAATATTTCACCGCGTACAACTCGAGGTTCAGGTTCTTCATCCAGACGTGCATCGAGCTCTGAGTTGAGTTCAGCAATGTCGATTATATCGCTTTGTTTTAGGACCATCGCTATTTTAAAACGGTTTTTTAATACGGTATTTGTATCTACGATTGTTTTTCATCTTCGAGCATTGTCCGCAACCGGTAAAGAAATTCTAACGCGTCACGAGGGGTCATGCTGTCAGGATCCGCGCCACGTAGAGTATCAAGGAGGG
>CAYZMI010000079.1:0-9836 GCA_964479475.1 uncultured Rhodospirillaceae bacterium
TGGACTTGTTCCATTTCGGGCGGGACCGGCTGGCCGGTTTCAAGGTACCGAAGCGTGTGGCCTTTATTGACGCCCTTCCCCGTAGCCATTTTGGCAAAGTTTTGAAACGTGATTTACGGGAATTTAGGTTCCAAAAGACATTCGATCGATAATGCTGCCGAACCGTGAACATAAGACAAATCTTGAACACGCTTAGACAGTCTCTCTTAAACAAATAGAGGAGCTAAAATCGTGCAAAATTCCCTTGTTGCTGGGGCAGTCTGGAAACTTATTCTTTGAAAACTATAAACGCTCTCCATTATCAAACGAGTAATGTTTAAATGGTCATCAAATCAATGGCACCCGACGCGGACGAAGAAGTGCGCGAGGCAGCACTCCAACTCACCGACAGCGTCGCCGCCTATTGGGAAAGAAAATTGGAGAACAACCTCCTAGGAGTCTATTTACTCGGCAGTCTAGCTCATGGCGGATTTAACCGGCGCTACAGCGATATTGATATTGGATTGGTCTCCGAAGTTGCCTTGACCAATGACATGCTCGAGGGAATGCGCAGCTTTGCTAAATCCATGTCTCCCGATTTGGCCAGCAAAATCTCGTTGTTCTGGTCTGATCGGAGTTTCGTCACCGGGTGGTTTCCTCCGCTTGACCGGCTCGCTTACCTCGATCATTCGATGATCGTAATGGAAAGGGTTGCAGTTCGTCCAGACCGGCCAACACTAGAAAATATTCGAGACTATTTGTGCGGCGCACCGTTTGAAAACTGGGACAAAGCCGCACGAAAATTCGCCCAAATGGAAAAACTTGAGCCGCAAAATCACAAAGCGTTCCTGCGCGCCTTCCTCTATGCCGCTCGTTTCGTATTTAGCTGGGCCACAGGGAAAATGGCCTCCAATGACGACGCAATGGCGTTTATACGAGCCGAACCGCAGCGCGGGCTCGATGTTCCCCTGCTGGAACAGGCATTTCAAATTCGCCTAGATGCTGCCGATCCGGACCCCCTATTCAAATACCGCAAATCCCTGCTCAATTTAGTTGAGGCTTGCGCCTTGATATGTACAAAAACGCATCCCAAGTATCGTATCTAAAATTAGATATAATTAAGTAGAATTTTGTTCGGGAACGGGGTTTGTACCTGCAACTTTGAATTCATGTGCCTTTTTTGTGGATCAATTTCGAATTAATAACCCTACCTTGAAACCCAATATGTTGATGATTAATGTGCTAAGGTTGCCTCCGCTCAAACGACAGTCGTTCAGCTATGGCCACTATTCGTAAAAAAATTCGTTGCTATAAGTGCAAAAAATATTTTTATCGAGTTACGGTAGGAAGAGCATTTTGTCCATACTGTGCCAAAGATGCTCTAGTTCCCAACGGTACCGTGGCAATTTTGCAGTTAACTATTCAGTCTGGTGGCTACAACGACAGTGCCTTGTGTCTAGAGGCTGGCTTGGCCACTAAAGCCCAAAGCGGAAATATTTATTTGAGGGGTTTAGTTTCGGTCATTTCTGGAGATCATAAGAATAAAAAATTCAGAATGCCAATTGGGATATCGAGCAGTAAGAGCGAGTACTGGCACAACAAAAGTCGAGCACTCATCCGGGATATTCTTAATTCATCGCAAGGTCTTAAACCTTCAGATAATACCAGGAAAGCTGTATTCAGTCGGATAATAGATAATTACAGGGTACTTAATGGAATTGTCTTTGTAGGCATCGTTGGTATCGAACAAAATCGCCAGGAAAGAGAGGAAAACAGGATAATCAAAGTTCTTTCTGGTGACGACGAGCAATATGTGAATTGGGTAGAAAGGAAGATTTTCGTTCCCGCCCAAAAATTCCCACCGCCATCTAAGCCGAATGCGGCCGAGTGGCACAAAGCATAAAAGCGGCGGGATAAAGTAGTGCTTCTCCGGACACGACAGCAGGAATTTGTTCGTAGGACGATTGGTGCTTTATCTCAAAATGACGACACTTTGTGTATCGCCCCAACTGGGGCCGGTAAAACGATCATGTTTTCGCATCTTTTAGGGAAATTAATTGGGGATGATAAAGCAAAGAAAGCACTGGTTGTCGCACATCGGGATGAACTAACAGCGCAAAACACAGAAAAATTCCAACTAATTAATCCGGAAATTTCGACATCAATCGTTAACGCAACAATCAAAGATTGGACTGGTCAAGTCGTCTTTACAATGGTTCAAACATTATCGAGAGAGCAAAATCTCGAACAAATCCCCCACATAGATTTACTCGTAATAGACGAAGCACACCATACTCCTGCGGATACCTATCAAGCGATCATTAATAAGGTCAGGGGAATTTCGAAAAACTGCAAAATAATTGGTTTAACCGCGACGCCAAATAGGAGTGACGGAGAAGGGCTTCGTAAGAATTACTCCAATGTGTCTGACCAGATATTCATCAGCGAACTCATAAGTTCTGGTCACCTCGTGCCACCCAGAACATTCGTAATCGATGTCGCCCAAGAGAAATTAAATGCCGTGCGACAGTTAGCGGGTGACTTCGACATGTCGCAGGTCGAAAAAATTCTCAATAAACGGCCAATCAACGAGACTGTCGTCGAAAAATGGAAACAAAAATGCGCCGACAGAAAGACCGTCGTATTCTGTTCTACCATAGAACACGCAGAAGATGTTCAGACGGCCTTTCTCGATGCTGACGTCAAGGCTGAAATCGTAACAGGTGACCTTTCAAAAGGAGAAAGATCGGGCGCCCTGGAACGATATTATTCCGGTGAGAGTAAAGTCATAGTAAACGTCGCAGTTTTGACGGAAGGCTGGGATCATCCACCCACAAATTGCATCATTCTCTTGCGACCAAGCTCTGCTAAAGGAACAATGATTCAAATGGTGGGAAGGGGTTTGCGAACGGTCGACACCCGAAAATTCCCGGGAGATGCCAAAAGAGATTGTGTCGTTCTCGATTTTGGCATTTCATCCCTCCTCCATGGAACGTTGGAACAAGACGTCGATCTTGACGGAAAAGTGGGCCAATACGCCGACCTCACGATGGAGTGTCCTTCCTGCGGGGCAGATATACCCATCTCGTCGAGAGAATGCCCGCTTTGCGGCACAGAGTTAGGAACCAAATCCAGTGATGGTGAGGCCAACACTCAGCCGGTAAGTTATGTTGAAATGGTCGAAATCAACCTTCTGGAAAGATCACACTTCCAATGGGTAGACCTTTTCGTTGACGATCTGTCGTTTTATTCAGGGGGCTTCAATGCGTGGGGTGGCGTATTCTGCATCGGTGAAGATTGGATCGCTATTGGCGGCACCGAAAATTTTGATGCACAACTTCTGAGGCGAGGTGATCGTGTGCAATGTTTCGCTGCAGCAGACGACTGGCTTAACGAGCACGAAACCAATGACACCGCCCACAAAACCGAAGCATGGCTGAATGAAGAACCAACCCAAAGACAATTAGCAGCCCTTCCCAAAAAATTTCGATTAGATTTCAACTTGACCCGTTACAGAGCGTCCGCCCTGATTGGTTTCAATAAAAATAAGGGCGCCATTCGTGATCTAGCTGATAAACTGGTTGAACCCGGTTGAACAATTTCTACAAATGTCTGACTGGTGTATAGAATGGCTTGGGATCTGCATAACATAAGGAAACATAATGAAAACTCCATCGTCATTGATCACCCTCGGTACTTCGGCTGGCCCGTCGTTGACACCCGGCCGGGCGCAGACGTCCCATCTACTCACTGTAAATGACACCTACTACGTCGTAGATGCCGGTGACGGGGTCGCACGGCGCATGGCGAGGACCGGAGCGGATGTGCGGGACGTAGGTATAATTTTTCTCACCCACCATCACGATGACCATACTGCAGGCCTCGGGACCTTGATGTCACTGGCTTGGGACCGTCAACGCACCGAACCAATCAACGTCTACGGACCACCTCGAACTAAGGAACTTGTCGATGCCACGGTGCAGTATTGCAGTATCAGTGCTGATATCCGCATCGCCGACGGTGGCCGCAGTATCCCGTTGGACAAGGTTTTCTTCGGACACGATGTGGGCACTGGGGAAATTTATCAGGACGATAACATTCGCGTGTCCGCAACAGAAAACACCCATTTCAGCTTCCATAAAGGAGAGGCCTCTGGCCGCTATAAGTCATACTCTTACCGCTTCGAAACCCCTGATCGCGTAATCGCGTTTACCGGCGATACTGGTTTCAGTAATGCCGTCACTGCGCTGGTCAGGGACGCAGACGTGTTGGTGACCGAGACTTCCTCTTGCGACGAGCGCAAGAATAGGATGATTAAGGACGGCAGCTGGCAGGTAATGAGCACAGCCGAACAGGAAGGCATCATGCGTCAAGCCACACAGGGACACATGGGTCTTGACTACATCGGAAAGCTGGCAACAGAGGCCGATGTCAAAAAGGTGGTACTGTCCCATCTCACTCAGCGCGTCGAAAGCGAAGACTACGAGCCCTGGGCCGAGGAGGTTAGAAAACACTTCCCCGGAGAAGTAGTCGTTGCTGAGGACCTGATGGAATTTTAGAAATATTTGTACCGCGTCATCAACAAAGGTGACGCGGTACCATTACTAATTAAGTCATGTATTTACTCTAGGGATTGAGGTTTCAAAAACCTGAGTAGACGGTCTAAAAAGAATACTATTCCTTAAAAGGGGCTACGCCTGCTTTTGTTTTTCTTGACATTATAAGAAGGTAGGCCCATTCAAGGCCCCGTTGATTGGCTCAAGATAGCGCGACGCACCTGAATTGGGTGCCATGTCCTAGGACCAATAATCAAAAATATAATCTACTCCGGCCGCGCCCGGTGTAGATTACAACGCCAAAAATCGTTCGCGGTGATGATGTCGCATGCGCCTATCGGCAAATAAGGAACTTAGTAGTGAGTAGCAATAAATTTTCAGTGTTCGGTTTGGCCGAACCGATCCAGCGCGCTTTAAATAAGCGCAAACATTTTATTCCAACCCCTATTCAACAGAGGTCTATACCCGACCTTCTTCAAGGACGGGATATGTTGGGCATTGCGCAAACCGGCACCGGTAAAACAGCAGCTTTTGCACTCCCAATTCTTGATAAACTAGCAAAGGAAACTTTTGACAAAGCAACCCGTAATCCACGCGCTCTGATTTTAGCGCCGACCCGCGAACTCGCAATTCAAATTGGTGAAGAATTTCGACTATACAGCAAATTTATGCATCTCCGACACAGTGTAATTTTCGGAGGAGTCAGCCAGAAATCACAGGTAACCGCGTTACACCGCGGAATTGACATTCTCATTGCGACACCAGGCCGTTTGCTCGACCTTAAGCAACAGCGGTTAGTCAAGCTCAACGAGGTAAAATATCTAGTTCTTGATGAAGCGGATCGTATGCTTGATATGGGCTTTGTCCGTGATGTCAGGAAGATCATCAGCGCTTTGCCTCGGAAGCGCCAGTCGTTGCTTTTTTCAGCAACGATGCCGACCGAAGTCGATAAACTTTCCAAGGACCTCCTCTATAAGCCAATGCGTGTAGAAGTTACACCGCAGGCAACACCGGTTGAACGCATAGAACAGTTTGTTCACCATGTTTCGTCAGGCGATAAACGCAAATTACTTGAAGATGTTTTGTCCGATCCTGCATTCAAACGCGTATTAACATTCGCGCGAACCAAACATCGCGCTAACAAAATAGCCATGCGGTTAACAAAAGTTGGTATTGCAACGGATGCAATGCATGGCAATAAATCCCAAGCGGCCCGTCAGCGAGCGCTACAAAAATTTCGGAATGGGGATATTCGGGTCCTTGTGGCAACAGACATTGCAGCGCGGGGGATCGATGTTGAGGGTATTACTCATGTCATCAACTTTGAATTGCCCAATGAAGCGGAGAATTATGTGCACCGCATAGGGAGGACTGCACGAGCTGGTGCTAACGGTATAGCGATTTCTTTTTGTGATAGCACAGAACGGCTTTATCTACGCGATATTGAAAAACTCATAAGGAAAAAAATAACGGTCCTTGGTGATGAAGCTGAGGGCGAACCCGCTGAGACACCAACCAATACTCGTAAAAAAAGAGGTCCCCTAGAGCCAAAGCCAAAGAAAACCCGCCGACGCAATAGGCGCAGTGCTAGTCACAAAAAAAGTCAAGCCAGACAAGGTGTTGGGAGAAGGCATAAAGCTCCTGCTCTTGTAGCCGCTTAGAGGTTAGAGTATTTGTCATAACCGTGAGCCTAAACCTCCCTCGACTCAGCAATTGGGCCCAGAGGCGCATGACACCCACATACCTTAATTTGATTCTAATATAAGTTGTCGCCACCATTAACGACGATGCATTGTCCGGTCACAAAATCACTATCATTTGAAGCTAGATAAACAACCGTTCCAGCAAGGTCTTCGGGTAGTTGAATTCTTGGTATGGCGCGGGCTTCGACCGACCGGTCAAAGCGTGTGGGCGTAAAGCCTTCCTCAGCCTCCATGACATCAGTGCAGGTGAGCCCCGGAGCAATTGAATTGACACAAATTCCGTCCTTGCCGACTTCTTTTGCTACAGCACGGGTGAAAGCGACAACCCCACCTTTTGACGAAACATAGTGCGCAAAGTGGGTGGTGCCCTTCATCATTGTATCTGATGCTATATTTATAATTTTCCCATAATTTTGTGCTTTCATTACGGGGTACACGGCCCGCGTACATAAAAAAACACCGCGCAAATTCACAGACATAACCCGATCCCACTCTGCCACAGAAATCTCATCAAAAGGTTTTCTGTCAAGCGTGGCAAACACAGCTGCGTTGTTTACTAATGTGTCGATCCGACCATACTTCTTGGCGATTGTTTCAATCAAATTTTTAACAGAAGCTTCATCACTTACATCACATGAGTGCGATGTAACTTCTGCATCGGGCAATTCACCTCTAATGGCTTCTTCAGTTGCAGTACAGTTTTTGATATCGACTAATACTGTTTTAGCCCCTTCCGTAGCCAGTGCCTTTACATAAACTGCTCCTATGCCCTGGGCTGCTCCAGTAACAATTGCTACCCTGTTCTTTAATCGCATGAAAATTTTTTCCTTTTAGCTGTAATTTATTTTCGCTGGATAAAAGGTTGAAGTGGTAGGTTACCAATGACCTATCGGAATAAAAATACAGATTTATGATAGAAAAAAATCCTTTGTTAATTAAGAAAAGGGAAAGTAGTAGACGGGTATGGTTGACCAAGTAAACGAACTAGTAGGAAAAGTAGCTATTGTCTCCGGAAGCTCACGAAACATCGGCCGAGCAACAGCAATAGAGTTGGCTAAAGCTGGCGCATCACTTGTCGTGAACGCGCGAGAATCGAAAGATCTCTGTAACGAGGTTGTTGCCGAGATAGAGAAGACGGGGGGTAAGGCAATCGCCTGTCTTGCAAATATCAGCGATCCAGACGCTGTACGCGCTATGGTTGATGCGGCTGTGGAGGCATTTGGTGGTGTTGATATACTAATCAATAATGCCGCTGTTAGATCGAACATTCCCTTTCTTGAAATAGATCAAGACGAATGGGCACGTATCGCAGCCACTTGTCTTCAAGGAACTTTAAATCTTTCTCGAGCGTGCATTCCACTGATGATCCAACGTGGTGGAGGGGCCATAGTTTCATTAGCTGGATTGTCCTCTTATAAAGGTTCAGCTGGCCGATCTCACGTCATGGCAACCAAGGATGGTTTGATGGGCCTAACACGCGGTCTTGCTATTGAATTTGGTGACAAAAATATTCGCGCGAATGCTGCAGTTGTTGGGCGCTTTGATACAGAGCGCAGCGCGAATGCGCCACAATCCGGATATACGACTGAGCCAGACATCCCGTTAGGTCGCATGGGGGTTCCGCAGGACATGGCTGATCTCATACGATTTTTGGTAGGACCTGGCGCGTCTTACATCAGTGGTCAGACAATCCATGTGAACGGCGCCGCTTATTGTCCACATTAACTTTTGCTGCAATAGCACTCACTATCCGAAATTGCCCAGCCCGTGTGATAGGATAGCACCACAAACCCATAACTTGCCTCAATAAGAGGTTATTGTGGTTCTATGATTTGGTAACGGCAATGACAGGATACGTCTTTTACGACACTGAAACGACAGGCACGCTGACAGCATATGACCAGATCCTTCAGTTTGGTGCGATCCGGACCGATGAAGATCTGAATGAGATTAACCGCTTCGAAATTCGCTGCCGGATAATGCCGCATATCGTACCCGCCACAAAAGCACTCGAAGTCACAGGGGTCACACCGAATATGCTCATTGACCCTTCGCTGCCATCACACTACGAGGCGATGCGAAAAATCCACAAAACGCTGTCGGATTGGTCTCCTGCAGTATTTATCGGATTCAATTCAATCTCATTCGACGAACCGCTTCTGCGCCAAGCATTTTATCAGACGCTGCAACCAATCTATTTAACCAATACCGGCGGCAATTGCCGAGCCGATTTGTTGCGCATAGTTCATGCGGCGAGCGTCTATGCACCCAGAGCCATATCGGTTCCAATCGGTGACAACGATCGCCCGGTTTATCGGCTGGATCGTCTTGCCCCTGCAAATGGCTTCGCACATACCGAAGCCCACGAGGCAATGGCTGATGTGGAGGCCACAATCTACATGGCTAAGTTAGTGAAAGATCACGGACCAGGCGTCTGGACAGCGATGATGGCGAGGGCAAGAAAACAGGATGTTTTCAAATTTTTGGACAGCAGTGGGATCGTTTGCCTTACTGAATTTTTTGCTGCCCGACCCCACTCACGACTTGCCACGTCCTGCGGATCAAACCCCAACTATGATGCAGAACACGCGGTCTTCGATCTGTCATACATGCCTGAAGACTATTTGCGGCTCAGCGTCGACGCGCTCGTCGACGAGATAAATATGCGGGCGAAGCCCATTCGCGTTGTCAGAGCCAACGCTCAGCCCATTCTAATACCGTTAGAATTAGCACCCCCAAATTTGTTCGGCAACGAACTACCCATTCCCGAATATGAACGACGCGCAGCTGTGATCCGGCAAGACCTAGCGTTTCATGAGCGCGTTGGCCTGGCAATAGCTAAGAAACATCCGGAACAAGAGCCATCACCCTATATCGAAGAAAAGATCTATGACGGCTTCGCGAGTAGCGCAGATCAGTCCATAATGGCGCAATTCCATCATGCTGATTGGGAACATCGTTCTAATTTAGCGGAAAACCTTCAAGACCCGCGGTTAAAACAACTCGCCTATAGACTAATTTATTTCGAACGCGCGGACTTGTTGCCGAAGAACAAACGCCATTCATTCGACAACCGCATCGCCGAGAGATTGCTCACGAATGATCCGGACGTCCCTTGGCGGACCATTCCCACGGCCTTACAGCAAACCGAGGACTTAATAGCAAGCGGTGTTGACGATGATTTGGCCAACTTTTATCGAGACGCCGGACAGTATTTGAAACAGAAAATGGAGTATTTAATTGCTAGCTGAATTTATGCCGAGCGGTGAAAGATGCACTTCAACCCGATCCGTCGAGTGCATAAATTTTTAAAAGAAACCTGCTAAATGACAGATAAGTTATTGATATTATGGGTTGCGACGGCAGAATTTCAACCTGTGCCGTTAATGCGCTTACAGCCTAATTTGCTGGAACTCAACGTCCTGTATTATAACAATCTTGGGTAAATAGTCTGGATTGAAAGAGATGAAGAATCTTGTTCTTGAAAACACGGCTCCTTTTCAGGGTTTATGTGAATTGGTTGCTGATCGTGAGGGATTGTTCGAAAAGGAAGGGCTAAAGATCGAATGGGTATTTGCCCAGGATACGGATTTTGACC
>CAYZMI010000080.1:0-1647 GCA_964479475.1 uncultured Rhodospirillaceae bacterium
CTTGCAATCATTGCTTATCACCAACCAATTACACGGGGTGAGATTGAAGAAATTCGCGGGGTAATGCTGAGCAAGGGTACCTTAGATGTACTCCTTGAAGTTGGTTGGATCCGACCTGTGGGGCGTCGGAGAACACCTGGCAGGCCTGCTACCTGGGGTACTACTGCCAAATTTTTAGACCATTTCAATTTAAACGAGCTCATCGATCTTCCGGGTGTTAGTGAATTAAAGGCGGCAGGATTACTAGATACACGGCCAATTAAAACAATTTTTGGTGAGGCTGTGGTCGACAAGGGCTCATCTGAAACCAATAGTCATACTAAAGAGTTAGCCGAACCATTGGATCCGAATGACGGGCGCGTCGATAAATAGGGCTCGGTGACTTAATTTTCTGAGAATGATATAAATCTTTTAAATATAATAAATCACCTCTAATTCAGGTGAAGCAATGCCAGTGCAAGAAATATTCCATGAACATTCAGCCGAAGCTATTAGAAAAAGGCTCGAAGGAGGGACGGAAGCTAGCTATCTCCGAGACTGGGTATATGGAGGTATTGACGGTGCCATAACGACATTTGCTATCGTTTGCGGTGTTGTCGGTGCAAATTTTTCGACTAGCGTCATTCTTATCTTGGGAGCTGCAAATATTGTTGCAGACGGATTTTCTATGGCAGCGAGCAACTACACTGGAACCAAATCCGAAAATGAAGAATTTGACCGTATACGGGCACATGAAGAATTACAAATTGAAAGGGATCCCGCGGGAGAGCGCCGGGAAATACTGGAAATTTATCGGGCTAAAGGATTTGATGGTAAGGACTTGGATCGCGCAGTTGAAATCATAACGTCCAACAAAGAGCTATGGGTCAACACGATGATGACTGAGGAATACGGTCTACCCATGAGCCAACGTTCGGCGGTTAAAGCTGCAATGGGAACATTCAATGCATTTTTATTATGTGGCTTGGTGCCACTATTACCATTTATTCTTATTGAAAGCCTGATTACCCGTCAGGAAGCTATAATATTTTCTGTTATTCTTACAGGTGCTACTTTCTTTGTAATAGGATCTGTAAAATCTAAGTGGTCGTTGGTCGTTTGGTGGCGATCAGGCTTTGAGACGACAGGTATAGGTTTAGTGGCGGCCCTTATTGCCTTTCTAATTGGGTATAGCCTCAGAGGATACATTTAAGGTTATTTCACAACTCTATTAATTCTGCCTCTTGACAACTATCACGCATTGTTTGGTCTTCTTTTGCATCTCTTTAACTATAGATGATAATACCTTTGACAGGTTTTTGCGATAAAACCGGCTTTGCCCAATCAAGGGTATGGAATGATTATGACTGACAAGGATCGGTTAGACGGCATTCAAATAGAAAATGTAAGTCATAGTTTTGATGGCCAGGCTGTTCTGCAGGATGTCAGCTTGGCAGTAGGATCCCGTGAAATCCTGACCTTATTGGGTCCGTCCGGCTGTGGGAAGACAACCATGCTCCGCTTAATTGCGGGTTTAGAGCCCTTGCAAAAAGGACGAATCTTGGTGGATGGTAAGGTTTTGGCGGATGGCAACATCAACGTTCCACCAGAAAAAAGATCTGTTAGCCTTTTGTTTCAGGATTTTGCTCTATTTCCACACCTATCGGC
>CAYZMI010000080.1:1747-5826 GCA_964479475.1 uncultured Rhodospirillaceae bacterium
AGAGCACGACTTCTTCATGTCGATATAAAGAATAGTAGGGGTGATGTGTTTCACGTTCACGCGCGTGTACGTGATGACAATAAAACGCGTGTAGATCAGGAAGTGGGATTAAGACTCAATGACCGACACGTCTTTGTATTCCCCAAATCTAATGTTAAATGACTGTTAGGTGGCAACAAGGTTGATTATAGTCCACCTATATTTAGGAGCTTCGCGCTCCACATGAACATTTAGGAGCCTGTTATCATGGGTACATTTAGCATTTGGCACTGGCTCATTGTTTTGGTTGTAGTACTGGTTCTATTTGGTGGTCGCGGTAAACTTTCACAATTGATGGGCGATATGGCCAAAGGAATTACCGCCTTCAAAAAAGGACTGAAGGATGATACCGAAGCCAATAAGGACGAACAAACTAAAGCGCTTAATTCCGACACTGCATCCGAGACCGTGAAGAAGGACGAAACAGCTTCATAATCGGTACTTAGTTATTTCACAAACCAGAGGTGCGGCCGCACGATGTTTGATATCGGTGGTTGGGAATTCCTAATCGTCATTGTAATTGCGATTGTCGTGATTGGGCCGAAAGACTTGCCTGGTACGATACGCACTGTCTCTAGCTGGATTAGAAGGGCTCGCGAGTTAGCACGTGAATTTCAAAACGGCTTGGACGATTTGGCGCGCGAAACAGATATAGAAGGAGTGAAAAAGGAAATACAATCAGATTTCGGTTTGGGCGATCCGGGAAACACTATTGGGGAGCAAATTAAAAATACCCTTGATCCTGACGGAGAGATCACCCAGACCTTTGACGATGAATACGATATGGTTGGCGATGATGGACCTATTAATGAAAATTCTTTCGAAGAATTCGAAGGAGATGAATACGTTGAACATCAAGATGGAGTTGGAAACGAACTCAAAGAAAATGTGGTAGAATCGACATCGTTTGACCCACCACCTCATGAACCTGATAACGACAAGAAGAATAACACGGCGAAGTCCAAAAAGGTTTAACAATGGTGGAGGAAATTAAAGACGAAAATAAAATGCCGTTGCTTGATCACTTGACTGAGCTTCGTTCTAGATTGCTCTGGAGCTTAGGAACATTTGTCGTTCTTTTTTTTATTTGTATTCCCCTAGCTCCGACAATGTACGTATTTTTAATGGAGCCGCTCTATGAAATAATGAAAGAAAAACCCAATGCGCGAATGATTTTTACAGGACTTCCGGAGCAATTTCTCACAGAGATTAAAATCGCTTTTTTTGCAGCTTTGGCTATTTCTGTACCTGTCCTTCTGTTGCAGATTTGGAAATTTGTGGCACCAGGATTATATCGGCACGAACAAAGTGCTTTCACGCCATTTCTCATAGCAACACCCGTTCTATTCACCCTAGGTGCAGCACTCGTTTACTATTTTATTATACCGATGGCATGGAGGTTTTTCCTTAGCTTCGAAATGCCAGCAGGACCAGACTCTCTCGCTATACAATTAGAGCCAAAGGTAAATGAATATTTATCATTAGTATTATTGTTAATGTTTGCGTTCGGCCTTGGATTTGAGTTACCAGTTTTCCTTATTTTACTGGCACGTGTTGGAATTGTTACTGCAAGTGGGCTCGCGCAGAAAAGGAGATATGCCATCGTTGGTGTCTTTGTATTTGCGGCGGTCCTGACACCCCCCGATGTCATCAGCCAAATCGGGTTAGCGGTACCACTTATCCTTTTATATGAAGTTTCTATTTTTGGTGCACGATTGATAGAAAAAAAGCGTCAGGAAGCCTATCAAACAAACGACACCGAAATCTAAACGACTCACAAGATATGGACGTGGCTTATTCGGCCCCCTATAAAGCCGCTCAAACATAGGCAAACAGGCCTTGGAGCTTGAAATGTTGGATATCCGTTGGATAAGGGAAAATCCTGAAGCGTTTGATGCTGGCCTTAAAAAACGCGGACTGGAAGCAATGTCAGCTGGGTTAATCGAGCTTGATGCTAAACGTCGATCAGCTCAAACGGAATTGCAAAATTCGCAAACTCGGCGCAACGAGGCGTCAAAGCAAATCGGTGCCGCTAAAGCTAGTGGTAATGATGCCAAAACCCTCATAGCCGAAGTCACGATACTAAAAGAAAAAATGCAAGCATTGCAGGATGAAGAAGAACAATGTTTTGCCAAACTAGAAGGTATTTTATCGGCAATCCCAAATTTACCCAAAGATGATGTGCCGGTTGGCGCGAATGAAGAGAGTAATGTTCAAATTCGTGAAGTGGGAGAAATACCAAGATTTGATTTTGAAACCTTAGATCATGTAGCAATCGGTGATCAACTAGGTGGAATGAATTTTGAGCAAGCGTCCAAGCTCTCAGGCGCCAGATTCGTCGTATTATCCGGAATGTTGGCCCGGTTAGACCGAGCAATCGGAGCATTTATGTTGGATATTCATACTAAAAACTTTGGATATACTGAAGTGGTCCCACCTGTACTGGTTAAAGGAGACGCATTATTCGGAACCGGACAACTACCAAAATTTGCTGAAGATTTGTTTCATACGAAAGATAATTTTTGGTTAATACCTACAGCCGAAGTACCACTTACTAACCTATTTGCAGAAGAAATATTGGACGAAATAAATCTGCCCCTGCGCTTTACCGCTTTAACACCGTGTTTTCGTTCAGAGGCAGGCGCGGCCGGCCGTGATACCCGCGGTATGTTGCGCCAACACCAATTCAATAAGGTAGAACTGGTTAGTATTGTTCATCCAGATAATTCCGATGACGAACACGAACGAATGACCAGCGCAGCTGAAGAAATTTTACAACAACTGGGATTGCCATATCGCGTAGTATTATTATCCACCGGTGACATGGGGTTTTCCGCCCGGAAGACCTATGATTTGGAAGTTTGGCTGCCAGGACAACAGGCATATCGAGAAATTTCTTCCTGTTCGACCTGTGGAGATTTTCAAGCTCGTCGTATGGGAACGCGGTTTCGCTCCAAAAATGAAAAAAAAATTCGTTACGTACATACACTAAATGGCTCGGGTTTGGCCGTTGGCCGCGCTCTCATCGCAGTTTTAGAAAATTATCAGCAGGCGGATGGTTCTGTGCTCATTCCAGAGGTTTTGCAGCCTTATATGGATAGCAACCAAAGGATAGAAACGGTATGTCGTTAGAGGCACGAAAGATCAGATTGATTATGGAGCTGCGCCAACAAGGCATTACCGACAAAAACGTGCTATCCTCAATTGAACGTGTGGCGCGCGAAGTTTTTGTACCCGATTCCTTTCGTGATCAAGCATATGAAAATACGGCATTACCTATTGGTCAGGGGCAAACAATTAGCCAACCTTCTGTAGTAGGCTACATGACACAAGCTCTCGAAATTGGTACCCGAATGAAAATCCTGGAAGTCGGTACAGGGTGTGGTTACCAAGCAGCTGTTTTGGCAAAACTCTGCCGGCGGGTATACACCGTAGAACGTTACCGAGAATTATTCCGTGAGGCCGAGACACGATTACGAAATTTGAGAATTGGCAACGTAGTGACCAAGTGGGGCAATGGAATATTCGGATGGCCGGAGCAGGCACCTTTCGATCGGATTATACTTACTGCCGCACCCAGACAGGTTCCCGAAGAGTTATTTGGACAACTGAGCCAAGATGGCATTTTGGTCGCGCCAATTGGGAAGTCGAGCCATGAGCAGGTATTAGTTAGGTACCGGAAAACAGGCAAAGAGTGGACTTCAGAAAACCTTTGGCGAGTTAGATTTGTGCCGTTGTTAGAGGGCACAGTCGACGATATAAAATCAGCAGTTTAAGAACGTCATAGAACCGTATTGGAAGGAGCCCTCCCTAAAATAATATGTTAATTCGATATAAAAGTTCTCGAATTAAATTGCTACTTATCTGGTTATTGACGATTTTTGTGACTAGTTGCACCTCGTCCGTGGGACCAGACCGCTTAGTTCGTAAGCCCACTACCACAATTTTTGAACGCCTTAAAGAAAGCTCGTCACAGAGATCAAATGGTAAAATCATTATTAGAGAGGGTGACAGCCTATATCGTCTTGCACGCCGGCACA
>CAYZMI010000080.1:5926-9733 GCA_964479475.1 uncultured Rhodospirillaceae bacterium
TCGAATTCACCAGCATTCCAAATTTAACCAGCGAAATCCTTATTCTGTATCAAGTCAGAAAAAATTAAATAATAATCAAAAATTAGTTGGGCAAAATCAGAAGTACACTTGGTCAAAACCTCGTCCGGCTCCTATCCAAATAGTTCCCTTACGGGGCGAACGCAAATTTTTGTGGCCGCTCCGCGGTAAGGTGATTGTATCGTTTGGGCCTCGGAAGGGAGGGCTGCACAATGACGGCATCAATATATTAGCGAGAAATGGTACATCAATTCAGTCAACCGAAAACGGTGTGGTCGCTTATACTGGAAATCAGTTGCAAGGATTTGGTAATTTAATCCTTATAAAACATTCGGGGGGTTGGATGTCCGCCTATGCCCATAGCGCGATCATTTTGGTTACGCGCGGCGATATCGTTCGGCGCGGCCAAGTTATTGCCCGAGTAGGACGTACGGGCAATGTTACGCGGCCTCAATTACACTTCGAGTTACGCCGAGGTGGGCGTGCGGTCAACCCGGTGCGGTATTTAGTCAGATATGCACATTGGCAAATAAAACGGCAACAGATCGCCCAAACTAAAATAATCGAATAATTTATGGAAGATTAAGCCTCTTACCCAACCTACCAGCCAAATCCTGGATAAACTGCCAGGCAACCCGACCGGATCGTCCCCCACGCGTTACCGACCATTCTATGGCTTCAGAATGTAATTTTTCTATCGGTATATTTAATTGAAATTGTTCGGCATACCCCTCAATCATGGAAAAAAACGTATCTTGGTCGCAGTTATGAAATCCGAGCCATAATCCAAAACGATCAGATAGGGATACTTTTTCATCTACAGATTCTGCCGCCGTAATTGCCGTTGAACGTTCATTATCTATCATGTCGCGTGGCATAAGATGACGACGGTTGGATGTAGCGTAAAATATGACGTTTTCTGGCCGGCCTTCGATACCGCCTTCGAGCAGCGCTTTTAAAGATTTATAGGTATCATCCTGACCGTCAAAAGAAAGATCATCGCAAAAAAGTATAAATTTATACCGTAATTGGTCGCGGAGTACCGCTAGAAGGTGGGGTAACGATGATATTTCTTCTCGATGAATTTCAACGAGGACGAGATTATCTGATTCTTTTAGTACGGCAGCATGGACGGCTTTAACAAGGGAACTTTTACCCATCCCACGTGCCCCCCACAACAGCGCATTATTTGCTGGAAGACTGACCGAAAATCTTCTGGTGTTTTCGAGCAATATCTCACGGGCATGATCTATACCCTTGAGTAACGAAATAGGTATCCTATTAACATTACAAATTGGCTCTAAATGGTTCCGATCAGCGTACCAAATGAAAGCCGTTGCAGACGTGAAATTAGGAGAAACAGACTTCGGACCGCTCATGCGATCTAATGCATCGGCAATTCGTTGTAGTAAGGTTATATTTATAATTTCAGACATATACCGGTCTACCGTAAAAACTTTGCGGCGGCGGACCCTAGCTATCTCATTTGGATGGGTCAATCCCAGAGCTTGAAAGGCCATTAATTTAGATAAATTTAATTTGATCCCAATGTGACGCTACGCATTTGCAAGTAGTATTGGGGACGGTATAGTCCGCCACCTTCACTCTACAAGAAAAGGAGCAATGGATGTCAGGCGATATGGGAGCAATAGGGTCATTTTTACCCCTTATTCTCATTTTTGTTGTGTTTTATTTTCTTTTAATTCGTCCTCAACAAAAGAAGCAAAAAGCCCATCGTGAAATGCTATCGGCACTATACCGTGGAGATCGAATTGTGACTGCGGGTGGACTCGTTGGTACAATTACAAAAGTACTAAGCGACACCGAGCTGACGGTTGAAATTTCTGAAGGGGTCAAGGTTCGAGTAATGCGGGCCATGGTAAGTGACGTAATTGCTAAGACCGAAACACGCCCATCCAATGATGGCAGAGACGAAAATAAGGATAAAAAAGGTAAGTGAGTATTTCTTATAACCGGTTTGTTCATTAGCTAATGCTATAGATAATCATGGTAAATATCGCTCGTTGGAAAATTATCTTAGCTGTTGCAATCAGTATTATAGGGTTGCTGTATTCGGCGCCTAATTTAATCTCACAAAAAACGTTAAATTCCGTACCAAGTTGGTTGCCCCATAAACATATGAGTTTAGGGCTCGATCTACGTGGTGGGGCACATTTATTAATCGAAGCGAATTTAGCAGTTGCCATCAAAGATGGTTTGCAAGATTTGCGAGATAATGTCCGCAGAACATTGCGAGACAAACCCCGCATCGGTTATCGGGACCTTCGTGTGCTTCGTGAAGGAATTACTGTAGTCGTACGAAATGCGGAAGATTTGTCGGAGGCGCGTTCTCGATTACGCCAAACCGGGCTAGGCATGGAGATAGATACAGACGGTCAACAAATTACTATGAAGTATACGCCGGAACTACTACGAAAAAGAAAGACGGCGGCGCTTCAACAGGCTATGGAAATCGTACGTCGGAGAATTGATGAATCGGGATTGGCCGAAGCTAGTGTTCAACGTCAAGGCGAAGATAGAATTCTGGTTCAAGCTCCCGGTGTTAGCAATACTACGCGCCTGAAAGCTAGGCTGGGTAAGACCGCAAAAATGACTTTTCATCTCCTTGACCCAGACTTTCAGACTAATGACCCGCGGCGGAACGTCAGACCCGGAGTGATGGTTTTGCCGGAAAGACGAGAACGCCTGGATAACCAAAGACCAATGATTTACTACTTAGTGAAAAAACGTGTGGAGGTTAGTGGGGAAAATTTAGTCGACGCACAACCGACTGTCGATCAAAATAGTCGTCCCGTAGTTAGTTTTAGATTTGATTCAGTAGGTGCCAGAAAATTTGGAAATGTTACACGTAGGAATGTAAAAAAACCATTCGCTATAGTCCTGGACGGCGAGGTGATCAGTGCGCCAATTATTCAGGAACCCATTTTAGGTGGCAGCGGGCAGATTTCGGGGAATTTTACAACCCAGTCAGCGGGTGATCTGGCGCTTCTGTTACGAAGCGGTGCACTTCCCGTCCCACTGACCATTATCGAGGAACGAACAGTCGGCGCCAGCCTGGGTGCTGATTCCATTGAAGCAGGCAAAATCGCAAGCATTTTTTCTCTAGTAATGGTCGTCGTTTTCATGTGGATGGCGTATGGCGGCTTCGGTTTGATGGCTAATGTCGCTTTGACGCTTAATCTTATCCTCTTGGCAGCAGCATTATCCATACTTCAGGCCACCTTGACGTTACCGGGTATTGCAGGAATCGTTCTTACCATCGGCATGGCGGTTGATGCTAATGTCCTTGTATTTGAGCGAATACGTGAAGAGCAGCGCGCCGGTCGGACCCCTATCTCCGCTGTCGACGCGGGTTACAAGCGCGCTTTTTCAACAATCATAGATGCCAATCTGACCACTTTCATCGCAGCACTGTTACTTTATATGTTCGGGTCGGGGCCGGTCCGTGGTTTCGCGATAACTCTGGCCATCGGTCTCATGACCTCGATGTTTTCAGCTATCATGATAACTCGTATTATGGTTGTAACTTGGTTGTTGAAAAAACGGCCGCAAACATTGCCAATTTAACTGGGAAATTTGAACGATGAAATTGATCAAATTAATCCCGGTCGGTACAAAATACAACTTCATGCGATTTAGAAAGTTTGCAGGGATTTTGTCCATTGTCTTTTGTGTTGGATCACTAAGTTTATTTCTATTTAAGGGTTTGAACTACGGCATTGATTTTGAGGGCGGAATCTTGATGGAAATTAGAACTCAAGGTCCAGC
>CAYZMI010000081.1:0-1913 GCA_964479475.1 uncultured Rhodospirillaceae bacterium
GTATCTAGGAAGCTCCGGAGTAGCCGCGAGCGGCTAGGGTGTTTGAGTTTACGCAGCGCCTTAGCTTCGATCTGGCGAATTCGCTCGCGGGTAACTGAGAACTGCTGTCCTACCTCTTCGAGTGTGTGGTCAGTGTTCATTCCAATGCCGAACCGCATGCGGAGCACACGTTCTTCGCGTGGTGTTAGGCTGGCCAACACGCGTGTGGTGGTTTCACGCAAGTTACCCTGAATTGCCGCATCCAGAGGTTGAATGGCGTTCTTGTCCTCTATGAAATCGCCAAGATGAGAGTCTTCCTCATCTCCGATTGGGGTTTCCAGGGAAATCGGTTCCTTGGCGATCTTTAACACTTTTCGGACTTTCTCCAAAGGCATAGAGAGCCTTCCAGCGAGTTCCTCGGGCGTGGGCTCGCGGCCAATTTCATTAAGAATTTGGCGTGATGTGCGCACCAGCTTGTTGATAGTCTCGATCATATGGACCGGAATGCGGATAGTACGCGCTTGATCTGCAATGGACCGAGTGATGGCTTGGCGGATCCACCAGGTTGCGTATGTGGAGAACTTATAACCGCGACGGTATTCGAATTTATCGACTGCCTTCATCAGGCCGATATTACCCTCCTGTATGAGGTCGAGGAATTGCAGTCCGCGGTTGGTGTATTTTTTAGCGATGGAAATTACTAGACGCAAATTGGCTTCGACCATCTCCTTCTTGGCCCGCCCGGCATCGCGTTCACCACGCTGAATTTGTGTAACGATGCGGCGAAATTCAACGAGTGGCACACCAATCTTGTCCGCGATTTCATTAATTTCCGTCCTCGTCGCCTTGATTTCGTCACGATGCTTCTGGACAAACTGTTTCCAGCCCTTGTCAGACAGGTGACTTATGCGTTGCAGCCAGCGGGGATCTAGCTCGCGGTCCAAGTAATTTTCCAAGAAACTCTCGCGCTTAACTTTACATTTTGTTGCCATGCGCAGGAGATCGCCTTCGAGCTTGGCAAGCCTGCGATTATATTCGTAATGTTGGTGCACGAGGGCTTCTACCGAGGTGGCGCTGAGGTGGATGGGACGTAGTAGTTCCAACAGTTCCGCGTCAATCTTCTCTAGGCGACGTTCAGCGGCACGTTTAAATTCAGGACCACCGCGCATTGCGTCGAGTTGTTTTTGGCGCAACCGTTTAGCCTTCGCGTAGGTCTTTGCAATATTGTCGAAGGCCTCCATGAGCTGTGGCTTGAGGGTCTCTTCCATGACCGAAAGCGAGACGTTATTAGCACCGTCCTCCTCCTCCTCCTCCTTGTCTTTGCTATCTTCGGATTCTGCCTCGTCATCAAGGTCATCATCATCTTCTTCGATATCAGTTGGCTGATCGAGTTCGTCAAGATCGCCCTCGTTGGAACCGCCATAGGTAGCATCGAGGTCAATGACGTCACGTAGCAATATCAGTTCGTCCTTGAGCGCGTCGCGCCAGCGCACAATTGCCAATTGGGTCAAAGGCGATTCGCACAGGCCGCCGATCATCTTTTCGCGACCCGCCTCAATGCGCTTGGCGATTTCGATTTCACCTTCGCGCGATAGTAGTTCGACCGAGCCCATCTCTCGCAAATACATACGGACCGGATCATCTGTGCGGCCAAGATCGTCATCCTCCGATTTGGTCGGCGTAGAACCGCTTTTCGGAGGAGTTTCCTCGCCACCCGAGTCTTCGCTATCTTCGTCCTCGACCACATTAATGCCGAGCTCAGACAATCGGGTCATCGTATCTTCAATTTGCTCTGAACTTACGTCATCGGGAGGCAAAATGGCGTTAAGCTCATCATATGTAACGAAACCGCGCTCTTTACCCTTTTGCAGAAGCTTCTTGATAGCGCCGCTAGTTAAATCGATCAGCGGCGCGTCCGGAGTTTCGGGTTGATT
>CAYZMI010000081.1:2013-3360 GCA_964479475.1 uncultured Rhodospirillaceae bacterium
ATAGCGCTTCTGCGCCTCATCAAGGCGCAATCCGTGTATTAGCTCTAATAGCCCTTTTCGCGCCACTGTAGCATCCGAATCAGCCCGTGCTGAGGGGGCCGAAACGTAAACTTCGGGCGAAAGTACCGCCTGTATTCCTTCGGGCCCTCCGGTCTCCATCAAGTGGTGCACAGCGGCTTCGGAGTCAAGGCCAGGCGACTGGCTATACAGCAATAAAATTTCTTGCCGTAACTTGTCAAGCTTAGCGTCGAAAAAAGTAAGTGTGCCAAGCGGTTCGGCAAATTCGTCCAACAGCGCCCAATGATTAACCAAAGTGGCGAGGGTGCACTGCTCACGGCGGCGATATGCGGCTTCTAATGGAATGGGAGATACAAGACTAGATGTATTTGGCGTAATGCTCACCGCTTGGCGATTTCCTTGGCGAGGCCGTCGCGCAAAATTTTGATTTTGAGTCCTTAACCCGCTCATCTGCTGACGAAACGCGGCGAGATACTGGTATCGTACTTTTTTATCGATGATTTGCAGCGCGCGGCTCTCAAGACGGTGTTCAAGCCCTGCGAGGCGTTCCGGTGTATCGAGCCGTTGGCCGGCGGTTTCAGATTCCCACACCAGCTGGTCGAGTGGTTTGGCGGCGGAAATAAACTCTTCCATGGTAGCGCCGCCGCCGGCTGCGATGAGCGTATCTGGGTCTTCACCGGCGGGCAGGGCTGCAAAACGCAATGATTTTCCCGGCTCTAGATGAGGAAGGGCGCGCTCGGCTGCTCGCAATGCGGCCCGCTGACCAGCTTTGTCGCCGTCGAAACACAACACCGGTTCATTGGCGAAATTCCAGAGGAGTGTGATCTGATTTTCAGTCAAGGCAGTGCCAAGTGGCGCCACTGCTTCTTCGATCCCGGCGCGTACTAGTGCAATCACGTCCATATAGCCCTCTGCCACCACCAACCGCTCGTTTTTTCGCGCTGCTGGAAAGGCCGTGGCCATCCCGTAGAGAACTTGGCCCTTGCGGAATAAAGGTGTGTCGGGCGAGTTGAGATATTTGGGCTCCTTATCGCCGAGCGCGCGTGCGCCGAATGCTATGTTTCGGCCACGACGGTCGGCGATAGGAAACATTACACGACCGCGGAATCGATCGTAAGGTTCGCGGCCTTGATCAGATTTAATTAAAAGCCCGGCCTCTATGAGTTGGTTCAAATTGATATTATCGCTGTCTCGTGTGCGTCCAAGTAGCTTGTTCTTCAAAGCGCCGTAGGTATTGGGTGCGAACCCGAGCCGGAAGCGTGCAATCGAGTTATCATCCAATCCTCGGTCGTAAAGATAGCTCAGCGCTTCCCGACCATCTGCGCTGCG
>CAYZMI010000081.1:3460-9336 GCA_964479475.1 uncultured Rhodospirillaceae bacterium
TCGCTGTTTGAGTAGGGCGCTGGCCTTTCCAAAATCCATACGACCAGCGTAGGCTTTGCGCAGGTGGCCCATAGTGCGGCCCATGTCTTTGATGCTAGTGGCCTCCATGTTTTCGATAACGGACCTGACTGCCGCCTCAATATCCTCAAATGACATTTGTTCTGGCAAGAAGCTGCAAATGATCTTAATTTCTTTGGCCTCTTGCTCAGCTAGTTCGGCTCGGCCACCCTTTTCATACATTTGGATGCTGTCGTTCCGCTGCCTGATCATGGTCTGCAGCACTTTCATCACATCGTCGTCTGAAATTCCTTCATCGGCATTCCCTCTGCCCCGCGCAGCAATTTCTCGATCTTTGATCGCCGCCAGAATAAGCCGCAGAGTAGAGGTGGCCCGCGAATTTTTGCCCTTCATTGCGGTCTTGAGCGCTTGGCTGATGTCGTCGCGAAGCATATGGCTTATTGAATTTTGGGAAAGAAAGTCGGATACGCTATAGGAAACGACAGGTTATGGCAACTCCTTAGGAATTCATAAACCTTTATTTTACCAACACAATTTACTTTTTAAAGAGGTTGACCTTCGGCAAACATTTCCGCATAAAGCCGCCGAACCACCATATTATGCGTACGCGTCGACCGCAGGAGAAGTGAACGAGCTCACGGCCTCGTGGGGTAAGGCGCATAAACCATTGAGCATGCATTGGAATTTGATGGCGGCTCCTTCCAACCCAACCAACGTAACGGCCGCCTTGGTTTTAGGAGATGGCACGGTTTTATGGGGCCAAGGAGTTGGCGCGGTTGGTAGCGCCGTTGGCGAGGTATGTTTCAACACCGCTATTACAGGTTATCAAGAAATTCTGACTGACCCATCTTATGCGGGTCAAATTATTACCTTCACTTTCCCACATATCGGAAATGTAGGTGCCAATGACGAGGATGTTGAGGCAGTAACTCCGCTGGTACGTGGTCTTGTTCTTCGGAGCCCTATTTCAGAAGCCTCCAATTGGCGCGCTGTTCAGTCGTTAGATTCCTGGCTTAAAACTCACGGTCTGGTCGGGATTGCGGGTGTAGATACTAGACATCTGACTCGTCGAATTCGAGACGGTGGCGCACCAAACGGTACCGTGTGTCATGCGTCAGACGGGGTGTTTGATCTTGATTATTTGACTGAGCAAGCCAAAAATTGGCCGGGCCTTAATGGCATGGATTTAGCTGGCGAAGTCACCTGCGGCCAGGCATATAAATGGGAGCAAAGCTGTTGGGCGCTTGGTAGGGGTTATGGCACCTTGACCGAGGCCAAATACCATGTCGTCGCCATGGATTTCGGCGCTAAACACAACATCCTTCGGTGTCTTGCTAATTCCAAGTGCCGTGTCACAGTGGTGCCCGCTACCACTTCTGCCGACGACGTCATGAGATACCAGCCTGATGGTATTTTCCTGTCCAATGGGCCAGGTGATCCATCGGCAACAGCGGTATACGCAGTAGCTACAATCAAATCACTGCTTGCCACGAATCTTCCGATTTTCGGCATATGTCTTGGCCATCAGCTCCTCGCGATTGCCCTCGGTGCCAGGACCGAAAAAATGTTATTCGGCCATCGTGGTGCAAATCATCCAGTCAAGGATCTCAAGAGCGGAAGAGTTGAAATTACCAGTCAGAACCATGGTTTCGTGGTGAAACGCGACAGTCTGCCCAAAGATGTAATTGCCACCCATGAATCCTTGTTTGACGGTTCGCTGGAGGGTATTGCACTTAAGGATCGCAAGGTGTTCTCGGTACAATACCATCCTGAATCATCACCTGGACCGCAGGACAGCCATTACCTTTTTGATCGATTTGTCGCTATGATGGAGAACATTTAGAATTACTACAAATGCTAATGGCTTCTGAATTCTGTGATTAACCTCCATTTCCAATACTCGTACACGGCTGTCAGACACATCTTGCCATTCAAAATTTTCCAAGATATTGGCGTTCCATCGACAAGGCGCAATACCCGCAAATTACCGCCCACTTAGGCCATAACCGGGCATGCGGGTATACATAATCTATTTAAAATCGAAAGCAGCTTAAAAAATTATTCTAGTAGAAGTGGCAAAATCATTCCTTATCTATAAATTATTGTTGTTAAGATAAGTTTACTACTTAATTTTAATCAGCAAGAGTGGCGACACGACATTCAGAGGCTTTTGGGTGAGTGGACCTCAACAGATCAATTTTTCGGGGGTTTATGTAATCGTCACAGAACACAATTTCCGGAAATGATTTTCTATGCCTAAGCGCAACGACATAGAGTCCGTCATGATCATCGGCGCGGGACCGATTGTGATAGGTCAGGCTTGTGAATTCGATTATTCAGGTACGCAGGCTTGCAAGGCGCTCAAGGAAGAAGGTTATCGAATCATCCTGGTCAATTCGAACCCAGCTACCATTATGACCGATCCAGACATGGCAGACGCCACTTATGTGGAACCGATCACGCCAGATACGGTGGCGCGTATAGTCGCTCTTGAAAAGCCAGACACTATATTACCCACTATGGGAGGCCAAACTGGCCTCAACACTGCTTTGGCATTGGCCAAAATGGGTGTGCTTGAGGAGCACGGCGTCGAATTGATTGGTGCCAGCATGGATGCCATCGATAAGGCGGAAAATCGCGAACGATTCAAGGAGGCAATGGTCAGAATTGGTCTCGAATGTCCGCGCGGTACAACTGCCTCATCACTCGAGGAAGCTAAATCGGCATTAGAAATTATGGGCCTGCCGGTGATCATCCGACCAAGTTTTACACTAGGTGGTACTGGCGGAGGTATCGCCTATAACCGCGATGAATATTTCAGCATTGTTAGCAATGGATTCGAAGCATCACCCACTCATTCGGTCCTAATAGAAGAATCGGTGCTCGGTTGGAAAGAATATGAGATGGAGGTGGTGCGGGATTCTGCAGATAATTGCATAATAATCTGCTCAATCGAAAATATCGATCCTATGGGCGTTCATACAGGCGATTCTATCACCGTGGCGCCAGCTCTGACGTTGACAGACAAGGAATATCAGAACATGCGTAACGCCTCTATTGCGGTGTTGCGGGAAATCGGCGTCGACACCGGCGGTTCAAATGTTCAGTTCGCCATCAACCCCACAACAGGGAGAATGGTGATCATCGAAATGAACCCACGCGTCTCTCGTTCTTCCGCGCTGGCGTCCAAAGCCACTGGTTTTCCCATCGCCAAGGTCGCCGCGCGTCTCGCTGTGGGCTATACGCTTGACGAACTGGTAAACGACGTCACTGGTGTAACGCCTGCTTCGTTTGAGCCGAGTATCGACTACGTAGTTACTAAAATTCCTCGATTTACGTTCGAAAAATTCGCTGGCGCAGATCCGTTGCTCAATACTTCCATGAAATCTGTTGGGGAAGCAATGGCAGTCGGCCGAACGTTTGTTGAATCATTGCAAAAGGCTCTACGTTCTACGGAAACAGGTCTCAACGGCCTTAATGAGATCGAAATTAAGCGTGTGGATCAAAATGAATCTGAGAAAGACGCCGCCAAACGTGCGCTTGCTGAGCCCACGCTGGACCGACTTTTGGTGATCGCCCAATCATTCCGTTTAGGCCTTAGTGTGGAAGAGGTAGCCACCGTCAGCCATTACGATCCATGGTTTTTACGCGAAATTAAGACGATTATCGATGCGGAAGAAGCTGTTCGCAGAAACGGCATACCGGATAATTCAAGAGATATGATTCAACTAAAATCATTTGGCTTTTCCGATGCTCGCCTCGCAGAACTTGCGGAGATCTCGTTGGGGAATGTCACCGCGCGACGCCAAGAGCTGGGAGTGCACCCGACTTTCAAACGGATAGACACCTGCGCCGCGGAAATTCCTTCCAACACGCCCTACATGTATTCAAGCTATGAGGGAGATGGGCTAAACGCGCCCGAATGCGAGGCTGATCCAAGCGACAGAACAAAGGTTATTATTTTGGGTGGGGGTCCCAACCGTATTGGTCAAGGCATTGAATTTGATTATTGCTGCGTGCACGCAGTCTTCGCATTAAACGAAGCTGGATTTGAAGCCATCATGATTAACTGCAATCCAGAGACGGTTTCAACCGATTACGACATCTCAGATCGACTCTATTTCGAGCCGCTAACCTCTGAAGACGTAATTGAAATTGTCCGAACCGAACAGCAAAATGGTGAATTGTTAGGAGTTATCCTGCAGTTTGGTGGTCAGACACCGCTAAAACTCGCTACTGCGATTGAACAAGCACAAATTCCTATTTTGGGGACGCCGCCCGACGCAATAGATCTTGCCGAAGATCGTCAACGCTTCCAAGGATTGCTTCAAATGCTCCAATTGCAGCAACCTAATAACGGTATGGCGAACAACGAAGAGGGGGCAATTTGTGTGGCCGATAAGATTGGGTATCCCGTCGTCATCCGCCCCTCCTATGTGTTGGGCGGCCGTGCCATGGAAATTGTGGCCGACGAGACGGCGCTGCGTCGATATTTCAAAGAAGCCGCATTTGTATCAGGAGATAGTCCAGTCCTAATCGATTCTTATCTGCGTGACGCAATTGAAGTGGATGTAGATGCGCTCGCTGACAAAAATGGTGTAGTTTATGTGGCGGGAGTTATGGAGCATATTGAAGAGGCTGGTATACATTCGGGCGACTCCGCCTGCTCGTTGCCGCCTTATTCTCTGTCAAAGCCTATAGTAGATGAAATTGGCCGTCAGACCGAGACGCTTGCGATGGCACTTGGTGTGGTGGGCTTGATGAATGTGCAGTTCGCGGTCAAAGATGAAAAGATCTTTATTATAGAGGTGAACCCACGGGGCAGCCGCACTGTGCCCTTTGTAGCTAAGGCCACCGGTCTCCCTATTGCCAAGATGGCAGCGCGTGCCCTTGTCGGTGAAACGGTGCCGACGTTGCTCGCCGCATATGTAGGGGATAACCGGAGAGATCACATAGCAATCAAGGAAGCTGTATTTCCCTTCACTCGCTTTAAGGGTGTTGATGCGTTGCTCGGCCCAGAGATGAAATCAACCGGTGAGGTGATGGGAATCGATACAGATTTTGGTCGCGCGTTTGCTAAAGCACAGCTTGGTGCTGGTCAAGCACTGCCGACAACGGGGACGGTATTCATCTCGGTTAAGAACAAAGATAAGTCGGCCATGGTGAAACTTGGGCGCCAGCTTGTTGGTATTGGATTTAGAATTCTTGCGACCGGTGGCACCGCCAAGGCTTTTAGCGATGTTGGAATCTCCGTTGAACTGGTGAACAAGGTCAAGGAAGGGAGGCCCCATATCGTCGACATTATGAAAACAGGTGAGGTCCATCTGGTATTCAGCACATCCGATGGTGCAGTCGACATTGCAGACAGCAAGAGCCTCAGGGCAACCGCCGTTAATAATCGAATACCATATTATACCACTGTCGCCGGTGCGCGGGCCACTGTCTTAGCGATATTAGCTATGCATGCCGACACTCTTGAAGTTGCGCCGCTACAGTCCTATTTTGAATAGTCGTATTAATAGATTAGACCGTGCACCCCATTTCGCATAGGCTTATGCGGAACTCCTGGGGCGAGACGCATTGTAGGGTTGAGCCATGGATAAAGTTCCTATGACACTTGACGGCTTTAATCAGCTGGAGAGTGAGCTGAAGCGGCTAAAGACCGAGGAACGCCCGGACGTAATTAAAGCGATTGCGGTAGCGCGGGAGCATGGAGATCTGTCTGAAAATGCAGAGTACCATGCGGCCAAAGAACGCCAGGCCTTCATCGAAGGTCGGGTTGGTGAGCTCGAGGAAAAAATCCGTTTTGCTGAAGTCATCGACGTTTCACAACTTTCGGGGGAATCTGTTAAATTTGG
>CAYZMI010000082.1:0-4380 GCA_964479475.1 uncultured Rhodospirillaceae bacterium
CCTGCATAGTTTTTTTGATTAGCGCGGAGATCAATGTGTCGAGCCAGTTCTGTTTTGCAGGTTTCAATCATCATTGAAAGTTGAACCAGTTGATAGTCACTAGTCAAAAGACTTAAGACCGGGAATTTAATCGCAACAATTAGTTTTCCAAAATCACTCATGGGAGACCGTTTGCGGGCTTTCAGTAGTCTGAAGAGCTCTGCGTTTCCTGCTACAGATAGTGTAAAATTTCTTCTTCGTTGCCATTTGGCTTTTGTTTTTTGGGGCTGTATCAAGCCCTCGTGACGCAGTAATTCGATAAAAGTTCCAAACAGATCGAGCGATGGGCCCGCGATGCGGTTGGCAAATATTTCGGACCTCTGCGGCAAGTGCGGCATAAGAATGGGGTGAATTTGCCAAAGTACCCAATTTAGCGAGAAGTATGGCTTCACGTGGGAGCAAAGTATTATCTTGATACAAGCACCCAATCCTTGACCTGGCCAATAACTAGAATAACTAAATTGATCATCTAACGTAAAAATACCGTAACCATTTTTATGGCTACTGGAATTTAACCAAAAAGCACTAAATTAACGCGAATTAATGTCAGCGAAAAAATCGTTGCCCTTGTCATCGACAACGATAAAGGCAGGAAAATTTTCTACCTCAATGCGCCAAACCGCTTCCATCCCCAACTCCTCATATTCAACTACCTCGACTTTTCGGATGCAATCCTGCGCGAGGCGCGCTGCCGGCCCACCAATAGAGCCGAGGTAAAATCCGCGGTTCTTTTTGCAAGCATCTGTAACCTTTTGGGAACGATTCCCCTTTGCTAGCATAACCAAACTGCCCCCAGCAGCTTGGAATTCATCGACATATGAATCCATTCTTCCCGCAGTAGTTGGACCAAAAGAGCCAGATGCATAACCCTCCGGAGTTTTTGCTGGTCCGGCGTAATAGATGGGATGATTACGCATGTAACTCGGCATTAATTCGCCTTGGTCAAGGCGCTCCGAAATTTTTAGATGGGCTAAATCACGTGCAACGATCATCGGCCCAGTCAGTGCTAAGCGTGTCTTTACCGGATACTTCGATAAAACGTCGCGGATTTTTTCCATTGATTGGTTTAGGTCAACTGGTATTACAGTTCCGCCTAAAGAACCTTCGTCAATTTCCGGCATATACTGAGCCGGATTGGTTTCCAACTGCTCCAAAAATATTCCATCGCTGTTTATTTTTCCTAGCACCTGCCGGTCTGCCGAACACGATACACCAATGCCAATTGGTAATGACGCACCATGTCGCGGCAAACGGACTACCCGTACGTCATGACAAAAATACTTGCCTCCGAATTGAGCCCCAATTCCCATCTCTCGAGTTGCGGTGAGAATGTCTGTTTCCATTTTGAGGTCTCTAAAAGCCTGACCGTACTCATTTCCTTCCGATGGTAGTGTGTCTAAATATTTGGTACTGGCCAATTTAACCGTTTTTAAATTCAACTCAGCGGTAGTTCCTCCAATGACGACTGCAAGGTGGTATGGTGGACACGCAGCGGTGCCCAAGAGCATGATCTGATCCTTTAGAAAATTTATAAGCCGTTCTGGGTGCAAAGTTGATGGAGTTTGTTGATATAAAAATGACTTGTTTGCCGAGCCGCCCCCTTTGGCAATGAACAAAAAATCGTATGAATTGCCGTTAGTGGAAAATATATCGATTTGAGCTGGTAGATTGTTTTTGGTGTTGATTTCCTCGAACATTGTCAATGGAGCAAGTTGCGAATAACGCAAGTTGGATTCTGTATATGTTTTAAGTACGCCGGCGGAAAGGGCTGCTTGGTCGTTTCCTGTTGTCCAGACGTGCTGCCCTTTTTTCCCCATTATGATGGCCGTGCCGGTGTCCTGGCACATTGGTAAGATACCGCCAGCAGCGATGTTCGCGTTCTTCAGTAGATCCCAAGCTACAAAATGATCGTTGGGAGATGCATCTTTGTCATCGAGAATATTGGCAAGTTGTTTGAGGTGCGCTGGTCTTAAAAAATGAGCGGAATCGAAAAACGCCTGAGCGCTTAATTTGGTAAGCCCCTCTGGCTCGACGACTAATACATCCTCCCCTTGGAACTTTTCGATGCTGATATAGTCTGTCGAAAGATTTCGATATTCGATCGTTTCTTCCGATGTCGCAAACATTTCATAGTGTTTCGGATTGGACATCTTAACTATCCTTGAAGTTCATAATTCGAAGCGTGTGGGTCATCGCCAATGACCACAGCGTTCTATTTCTTACGGAATTTATCCAACGCGACCACTTGTCCTTCTTCTTCCTCCGGGTTGTAGGTGTCGTTGTCAATTTGGGTGAAGGTTTCTTTTGTTGGGGTGGGCAAATTCACAGTTTCACCGTTGTTGGAATCAAATTGGAGGCCAAATTTAACGGATGGATCAACAAAAGCTGTAATAGCACTATAGGGAATAGACAAATTTTCCGGTGTGCCATTAAAACTCAGTGTGACCTTAAATTGATTTTCTTCAACGAGCAGGTTTCGAAACTGATTTTCCATAACGATTGTCATCTCATCGGGATATTGAGCTAACAGCCTTTCCGGGATGATGACATTTTGGTCTTGGGTACGAAAGGTGACATAGAAATGGTGTAAGCCCCGCAATCCATATTCCATAACATCTGCCAGGGCTTTTCTCACAACACCACGCATAGCGTGTTCGACAAGTTTAGGATATTCCAAATAATCTTGGGTCATGGGGCCCCTATCTCCATTCCATCCGTTCTACGAGAAATCGCAGTATGTGCGCAAGTATACATCTGCCGAAATTGGTGCGCGTTAGTAGGTGGAGGGCTTCTGTTGCCCGGCGCCCTCCGAGCCGCGCTTACCTATGGTTAGGCAGCGAGGGCCAAATCGTTATCATTGGCACTTGTAAATCGGCCCGATAACGGCGGTACCATGCCGAGCAAAAAACCAGTCTTTACACGCGTGTCGATCCTATTTCGCCCCCAAATCGCTCTCTTGAACCTAAATTAGTGTCCACTCTGCATTGGTGGAGGCGCCGGGTACCGCCCCCGGGTCCACATCGCTTATTTCACAGGTCGTTTATCGCCATAGCTGGTTTCCCAGCCCCTTTAATATAGGATGATTCTGCCCTAATTTAAAGTTAGTGAAAAATGTTTAGGTGGTCAGACATTTAAGATGAAGCAATATCTAGACCTTATGCACCACGTACTTGAAAACGGCGCTGAAAAAGGCGATCGAACTGGGACGGGGACAAGAAGCGTTTTTGGTTATCAAATGCGCTTTAATCTGGCAGATGGATTTCCTTTGGTTACAACCAAGAAACTTCATCTCAAATCGATTATTTATGAACTCTTGTGGTTCCTAACTGGTGACACCAATATTGAATTTCTGAATTCAAACGGAGTATCCATTTGGGATGAATGGGCTGACAAGGCTGGTAATTTGGGCCCAATTTATGGAGCTCAATGGCGTTCTTGGCCGACAACCAGCGGTAATTACGTTGATCAGATTACTCAACTAATTGAGAACATTCGCACAAACCCCAACTCTCGACGTCTTATTGTTAGTGCTTGGAACGTCGGTGAAATTGACAAAATGGCGCTGCCCCCGTGTCACTGTTTGTTTCAATTTTACATATCGGACGGCCTGCTTTCGTGTCAACTGTACCAACGGAGTGCAGATATCTTTTTGGGTGTTCCATTTAATATTGCATCCTATGCTTTGTTAACGATGATGATAGCCAAGGTTTCTGGCCTAAAACCCGGCGACTTTGTTCATACGATTGGCGACGCGCATCTATACAATAATCACATTAAACAGGCCCGTGAACAGATATCTCGCTCTCCACGGCGTTTGCCCGAATTGCTGATCAATTCGAACCCGCAGGATCTTTTGGACTTTTGTTACGAGGACTTCGTACTCCGAAATTATCAGCCCCATCCGCATATATCAGCACCGGTTTCTGTCTAGTGATAAAGCCTGTTATTTGTCTAATCGCGGCTGTTGCCCAAAACGGCGTTATTGGACGCGACAACGGTTTGCCCTGGCGTTTATCGGGCGATCTTCAACGGTTCAAATCTTTAACCATGAATAAACCACTCATCATGGGACGTAAAACCTATGAAACGATTGGCGCTCCATTACCCGGGAGAACAAATATTGTTTTGAGCCGTAAAAAATCTTTTTCGGACCATGGAATAAAAACAGCGACGGAATTTGTGGATGCTATAGAAATTGCTGAGAACATTGCGAGAAATACCGATGTTACGGAAATCATGGTAATTGGCGGAGCGCGTGTTTATGAGACCGCTTTGACATATGCGACCCGTATGTATTTGACCGAAGTTCATGAACAGGTGATCGGCGACACCGTCTTTCCT
>CAYZMI010000082.1:4480-9163 GCA_964479475.1 uncultured Rhodospirillaceae bacterium
ATCGGGCAATTCGTATTTCTTATCCTAACCAGAGAGATATTACCTATGCACTTGCACAGGGAAACGATCCTGGCGGTAAGATCATGATACATGGATTGCCTAACACAATGTCAGCGGACCGCGTCGGCCATCCAACACTTGATTGGACACAAGGTTGTATCGCCGTTACTAATCGTGAAATGGACGAAATTTGGCGTATGGTGGATGCTGGAACGCCAATAGAAATCTACCCTTAAATAAATTTTTATTGGCAGCAAGCGCCCCTAGTTACATAGCTGCATATTTTCCAAATTCGTTTGTAGATCCATCACAAGTTGCACGGCCTGTCTCCACCATGTGTTCAAGGTGCGCAAGCACAGAACGGGCAGCAGCTTTATGCATTGTAATAGGTATGTGCTTGTATAGCTGATCAACAATTTCTGCGATTGTATGTAACCCACGTTCTAAACACTTTAAAATTTCTCGCTCTCGCTTGTGACGGTGATCGCGGTAGGCACGGGTAAAAGGCTTGGGGTCCAGGATTTCGGGACCATGTGCTGGCCAAAAGGAGGTCTCGCCTCTATGGAGGCAAACCTCAAGACTTTCGAAATATTCCCGCATGTTTCCGTCTGGCGGTGATACGACAGTGGTATTCCAACTCATGATATGATCTCCAGAAAACAAGATATTCTCCTGCGGGAGTGCAAAACACATGTGGTTGGACATGTGACCGGGGGTGTAAACCGATTCAAGTGACCAGTCGTCACTCTCGATTACTACACCATCGGCAAGTTCTTCGTCCGGATCGAAATCCCATTGGATCGACTCCGATGTTTTTTCTCCTTTGGGGATTGGGCGCGCGCGTGCGCCCCATATGAACCCGCCGACGCGATCACGGAGTGGGCTGGCAGCAGGCGAGTGATCATGGTGGGTATGGGTAACAAGAATATGTTCGACCGTTTCATCTCGCAGTTCGGTTGCGATCGCCTCCAAATGTTCTTCCAAAACCGGCCCCGGGTCGATTACGGCAACACGTCCCCTGCCAATGATGTAGGTATTGGTCCCATGGTAGGTAAAACCGCTGGGATTGCGCGCGACTATCCGTCGTACCATGGGCGTCACTTCATCTGCCACCCCATATTCGAATTCCATCTGTTTTCGAAACGGAATGTTCCCATTGCTCATTTTCTCAAAACTTCTCTCTATTCCATTACAATTGTTGGTGCCTTCGGTGTAGCCACACCATTTTGTATGTTACCCCATATTGCCTCGGCGATAGTTCGATAGGACATCGCGTGGGGTCCTTCCGGTTGGTCCGCCACAACTGGTCGACCATTATCAGAACCCTCACGAATTTTTATGTCTAGTGGTATTTCGCCAAGAAAAGGGACCCCCATTTGGCCAGCTGCCCTTTGTGCGCCACCATGGGTGAATATTTCCGATCTTTCTCCGCAACTTGGGCAGAGGTAATAACTCATGTTTTCGACAATTCCTAATACTGGTACTTCAACCCGGCGAAACATGTTTAGTCCCTTCCGTGCATCGAGGAGTGCTAGATCCTGTGGTGTTGATACGATGACCGCACCAGCGAGGGCAACGCGCTGGGCCATAGTAAGTTGAGCATCCCCTGTTCCCGGCGGCATATCGACTATCAGGACATCTAGGTCCCCCCATTTCACATCACCCATTAGCTGTTCTAGCGCCCCCATAACCATCGGGCCCCTCCAAATCATAGGAGTGTCTGCCGGCACCATGAAACCGATTGACATGCATTTCAAACCATATTTCTCAATAGGAAGTAATTGTTTGCCATCGGGCGAATCCGGTTTCTCGGTAATCCCCATCATTAACGGTAAGGAAGGGCCATATATGTCCGCATCCAATATTCCGGTATTTTTGCCGATGGACGAAAATGCGAGCGCTAGATTGACCGCTGTAGTGGATTTACCAACACCGCCTTTTCCTGACGCTATTGCGACAACAGCACCTATGTTTTCCAGAAGACGCGGTCGTGGAGCCTGCTCTGGTGTGTTAGTATGTGGAGCATTCTGAGTTTGTGTTTTTTGTGCTGCGGGGGCAGTCAGTACCGCTGTTACAGACAGAACCCCGGGGAGAGCGGATACAACAACTTCGGCTGCTTTACGTAGTGGCTCCATCTTTGGCCCTCGTTCAGCATCGACCTCGATAGAGAAACCTATATTACCGTCTCGGTTGACAACGCCAGAAACCATACCTAACGAGACGATGTCAGCACCTTTATCGTCGTCTTTTACCGTCTTTAGAGCATCAAGAATTTGTGCTTCACTTAGTTCTGGCATACTGGTTGTGTTCCTTTGGAGTGCAATAAATACAACAGTTTATTATTTCTCTGAATTCCGCCGCATTGCGTTAACGTCAATCCTAACATATATACCCATATAATCTGACGGCAAGGCACTGCTGAGCCGTTCAGGCGAACCTTTAACGAACAAAGGGAAATTTCATATGCCTTGGAAACAACAGGGTGGCGGCGGCGGCGGTGGTGGCGGCCCCTGGGGAAGTGGTCCAACTAGTGGCGGTGCCCAGCCTCCCAATATCGATGACATTCTGCGCAAAGGACAAGAAAAATTTAAGGGCATGATGCCTGGCAGTTTGGGTGGTGCAAAAGGCATCATTTTGCTTGTGCTTATAGTGCTGACCATCTGGGCGGCAACAGGGCTTTACAGGGTGAACCCAGGCGAGCGGGGGGTAGAACTACTGTTCGGCAAATTTATCCAAACCACGAGTGCTGGTTTACATTACTGGGCGCCGACACCTATCGGTTCTGTCATTACACCGAATGTTGATCGGACAAACGAAATTACAGTTGGGTTTAGAGGTGTGTCCGGTGCACAGAGGTCAAACGTTTCGCGGGATGTTCCAGAAGAAAGCCTAATGCTTACAGGCGATCAAAATATCATCGACATCGACTTTGTTGTTCAATGGCGTATCAAGAAGGCGGAAGATTTCCTGTTTAATATTCGTGATCCTGCTGCAACGGTAAAACTTGCGGCCGAGAGTTCTATACGTGAGGTTGTCGGACAAACACGCCTTGAAGACGCACTAGCGGATAAACGTACTGAAGTAGAAACTCAAACCAAAATACTTCTTCAAAATATTCTCGATAATTATGGAGCAGGTGTGTTTGTTGTCGACATCAAAATGCAAAAAGTAGAACCGCCAAAGGCGGTGATCGACGCCTTCGACGATGTGCAACGTGCTCGTCAAGACAAAGAGCGTGAGCAAAACGAAGCAGAAGCCTACGCTAATGACATTCTGCCTAAGGCCAAGGGTGAGGCCGCTAGAATGGTCCAAGAAGCGACCGCCTATCGGGAAAAATTAATTAAGGAAGCGGAAGGTGAGGCAAAGCGTTTCTTGTCCGTCTATAACGCTTACAAAGGAAACAAGGCGGTTACAACTAAACGCCTTTATTTGGAACGTATGCAGGAAGTGTTAAAAGATTCTAATAAGATCATTATTGATAGCATTAAGGGCGGGCAAGGAGTTGTGCCCTATTTGCCGCTTAACGAATTACAAAAGCGCTCGGTAACCGATCAATCGGCTGGAGGACAATAGATATGGGACGAATGAAATTAATCATTGGAGGCGCCATAGTTTTAGTTGGTGGCATAATTCTGTTCAGCTCAATGTTTATCGTGCACCAAGTACAAACAGCCTTGGTCTTGCAGTTTGGTCGACCAGTTATTGTCCTCTCAGTTCCCGGACTTCATTTCAAACTGCCCTGGCAAGACGTCGAATATTTTGATAAGCGGATTTTGGACCTTGATCCGCCCGCGCAGGAAGTGATTCTCCAAGATAAAAAACGTGTAAATGTCGATTCGTTTGTGCGCTACCGAATTGTAAATCCGTTGGAATTCAAAAAAACGGCAGTAACTCAAACTAATTTTATACAAATATTTGGTGGTCGTTTGAATGCTGCCGTTCGTGCCGAGATTGGTAAAGTACTCCTCGGTGATATGTTATCGGAAAAGCGCAATGATGTTATGACGCGCATTACTGACGCACTGAAGACCCAGGCGACACAGTTTGGTATCGAAGTAGTGGATGTTCGCATCGGACGAACGGATCTTCCCGAAGCAACGGCAGAATCTGTGTATAAGCGAATGAATTCCGAACGTGAGGCACAGGCGCGCAAACTTCGATCCGAAGGCTCCGAATTAAAAGCCAAGATACAGGCCAAAGCGGATAAAGAAAGGACAGTAGTTTTGGCGACTGCGCAGCGAGAAGCGCAAATTTTGCGTGGTCAGGGTGAAGGGAAAAAGACCATAATTTTGAATGAAGCTTTTGGGCAAGACCCGGAGTTTTTCGCCTTCTATCGAAGCATGGAGGCATATGGTGAAGCGCTTGGGGAAGGTACTTCCATGGTATTGTCGCCAGACAGCGAATTTTTTAAATATTTCCTAGATAAGGCAGGGCCGGCGGTCAAATAATAGCGAGCTTTAAACGGCAGATAGATTATAGGTTCAGGTGACGTAATGGTTTCTGAACTAATCATTGCCTTCGCTTTGATTTTAGTGATTGAAGGTGCACTCTACTCCTTATTTCCTAACGCCATGAAGCGGATGTTAGAGAATATTTTGACACTCCCTGCTCAATCACTGCGCTCTGCTGGTCTATTTTCAGCCATTTTGGGAGTATTAATTGTTTGGTTGCTAAAGGGTTAAT